>NZ_JACSUE010000049.1:0-6929 GCF_014384845.1 Caballeronia sp. EK | reverse complement strand
CGATCCCTCGGTCTTCCATCACTGCGTCCCTAGCCGATCAACCGATCCGAACCGCCGTGTACGGACCCGTACGCACGGTGGTGTGGGAGGGGTCGGGCCGCGAGGCCTGCCCCTATCCCGATCGTGCTTTTCGGCGTTCGCGGCAAATCGGTCAGCCAAAAAAAACGCCGCGGTTTTCACCGCGGCGCCCAACGCAAACACCCAGCAAGCACTTCCAGGGTTACGACATCTTTAGTGCGCGTCGCCCGCGTGGGCCGCGCCTTCGAACTCGTGCGCGGCTTCACGCGCATCGCGCCGCGCGTCGCGTTCCTTGCGCACGCCGTTGAACACGATGTTCAACACGACCGCCGACACCGACGCCAGCAAAATCCCGCTATGGAGAATCGGCTCCAGCGCGTGCGGCAGTTGCGTGAAGAACTTCGGCGCGACGACAGGCACCATGCCCATCCCGACGCTCACCGCGACGATGAACAGGTTGTGCTGATTCTTCGAGAAGTCCACGCGCGACAGCGTCTTGATGCCGTTTGCCGCGACCATGCCGAACATCACGATGCCCGCGCCGCCGAGCACGAACGGCGGCACTGACGCCACCACCTGCGCCATCTTCGGGAAGAGGCCGAGCACGACGAGAATCACGCCGCCCGTCGCGCAGACGAAGCGGCTCTTCACGCCCGTCACGCCGATCAGACCGACGTTCTGCGAAAAAGACGTATGCGGGAACGAGTTGAAGATGCCGCCGATCAGCGTGCCGAGTCCATCGACACGCAGGCCGCGCACGAGCGCTTTCTGATCGACCGGACGCTCGACGAGATCGCCGACCGCGAGGAACATGCCCGTCGATTCGATGAAGGTGACGAACATGACGATGACCATCGTCGCGACGGAGAGCGCATCGAAATGCGGCATGCCGAAGTGGAACGGCAGCACGATGCCGACCCACGGCGCGTGCGCGACGCCATCCATGTTCACGCGGCCGAGCAGCGCGGCGATCACGAAGCCCGCGACGATCCCGAGCAGCACCGAGATATTCGCGATGAAACCGCGTGCGAACTTGTTGATGAGCAGGATCAGCGAAAGCACGACGAGCGACAGCAGCAGGAACACCGGATTACCGTATTCGGGATTGCCGATGCCGCCCGCCGCCCAGTTGATGCCAACGCCCATCAGCGAGAGACCGATCACCGCGATCACGGTGCCGACCACGACCGGCGGGAAGAAGCGCAACAGCTTGCCGATCATCGGCGCGAGGAAGATGCCGATCACGCCCGCCGCGATAGTCGCGCCGAACACGTCGAGAATGCCGAGCGAGGGGTTGGTGCCGATCGCGACCATCGGGCCGACGGCCGCGAACGTGCAGCCCATGATCACGGGCAGGCGAATGCCGAAGATCCACAGCCCGAGCGTCTGAATCAAGGTGGCGACGCCGCACGAGAACAAATCCGCGCTGATGAGGAACGCGACCTGGTCTTTTGGCAGTCCCATCGCCGCGCCGAGAATCAGGGGCACCGCGACCGCGCCCGCGTACATCACGAGAACGTGCTGTATGCCGAGCGTCAGCAGTTGACCGGCGGGCAGCCGTTCGTCGCACGGATGCACGGACGGGTTCACCGAACTTGAAGCCATGTCTCTCTCCTATGTCACCTTCCATTTGAATGGCCTCCAAGTTAAGTGCATCGGAACCCACGAACAAGACCACGCGGCGCTATACGTCGCGTTCGCCCATCGATATGGGTTTCGTGAGCCACCGGTGGCGCGAACATGCGCAAGTCCTTGCTGCAAAGGGTTTGACGCACATCGCCGGAATTTCGTCGCGTGACGAAAGGCCGCTTTCTTCGAGCGCTCGTTATGATGTTCATCACGCCGCGCGTATAGTCCGTTTTTCGTGTTCATCGCGCGATCGCGGGGTATACCCGCGTTTTACGCGTTTTCCCTAACGTCTTTTCAGACTCGGAATCCCATGCGTTTTTTAGGCATCGATCTCGGTACGGGCTCCCTGAAACTCGCCATCGTCGATGAAGACGGGCGCGAAATCGCATCGTCGAGCGCGGCGTATTCGGTGACCAGCGCGCAGCCCGGCTGGGCCGAAACCACGGTCGATGCGTGGTACTCCGCGCTCGTCGGCGCCGCGTCGCGCCTGCCCGCGGACGAGCGTGAAGCGGTGAGCGGAATCGGCTTTTCCGGGCAGATGCACGGCGTCGTGCCGACTGCCGCCGATGGCCGCGCACTGCGCGCCGCGATGCTCTGGCCCGACACGCGCGCCCGCGATCTGCTCGACGCATGGCCCGCGCCGCAGTCAAACCCGGTCGCGCCCGGCATGGCGGGGCCGTTGTTGCGCTGGCTCGTGTCGCACGAACCGGAGATCGCGAACGCCACGCGCTGGGCGTTGCAGCCGAAGGACTGGTTGCGCGCGAAGCTCGGCGGAGCATTCGTCACCGATGCATCCGATGCCTGCGCGACCGCGCTCGCGGCGCCATCGGGCGAATGGGACGATGCGCTCATCGACGCGCTCGGCCTGCCGCGAACATGGTTCGCGCCGCTGGCGGCATCGCATGAGAGCGGCGGCGCGTTATCGGGCGAAGCGGCGGCGGAACTGGGCTTGCGCGCGGGCATTCCGATGGCCGTCGGCGCGGGCGATACGCCGTGCGCCGCGCTCGGAAGCGGGCTGTCGGCCGATGGCGACGCGTTGCTCACCACCGGCACCGGCGGCCAGATCGTCGTGATGTGCGCCGCTGCGCCCGCACCCGTGCACGGCCTGCACACGTATCGTGCGGCGACGGGCGCGTGGTATCGCATGGCGGCGATGCAGAACGTCGGCGTCGCGCTGGAAGCGGTGCGCGGCTGGCTCGGCTACGCGTCGTGGCCGCAAGCCTACGACGATGCGTTCGCCGCGAACGCCAGCGCATCCGTGAGCTTCCTGCCGTACCTGAGCGGCGAACGCTCCCCGTGGATGAACCCCGGCGCGCGCGGCGGCTGGCTCGGACTCGGCCTCGACGACACGCGCGCCACGATGATGCGCGCCGCGTTCGAGGGCGTGGCATTCGCCTTGCGTGCCGGACTCGATGCGATCCGCGCGAACGGCACGCCGCTCGATTCGATGCTGCTCGCGGGCGGTGGCTCCGTCGATGCGCGCTGGCGGCAGTTGCTCGCGGATGCATTGCGGGTCGAGCTGCACGCCGTCGACTGCCCGAACGCGGCGACGCGCGGCGCGGCGATCCTCGGCGGCATCGCGGCGGGCCACTGGCGCATCGACGATCTCGCATCGCTCGCACCCACGGCGACGCTCGTCGCGACGCCGCATGCGAACGCTTCACTCGACGCACGGCTCGCGCGTTTCATCGATCTGTACAGGCGTACCGAAGACTGGTTCACGATCGGGCGCGAGTCCGCTTAAACTTTCGTACCTTTAATCCCGATGCAATCCGCATCGGGGAGCATGAAGCGTCGCTTCATATGAGCGGTAACCGAAGCGCGCTTCGTCGAGACCACATCGAACTCAGCCATGCCCGCACCTTCGCCGTCACATCCCGATTTCCGCGCGCGCGCGTTCCTGCTCGATCACGCGTTGCGCACGATGACCTTCTATCACCCGCACTGCATGGATCCTGCGGGCGGCTTCTTCCACTACTACAAGAACGACGGCACGATCTACGACCGCGTCTCGCGACATCTCGTATCGAGTACGCGCTTCGTCTTCAACTACGCGATGGCGTACAAGCACTTCGGTCTCGATGAATATCGCGGCGGCGTGGCGCATGGCATCGAATACCTGCGCGAGTTTCATCGCAATCCCGAGACGGGCGGCTATGCGTGGACGCTGAACGGACGCGACGTCACCGATGCGACCAACCATTGCTACGGCCTCGCGTTCGTCGTGCTCGCCTATGCGAAGGCGGTCGAAGCGGGCTTCGACGAGGCGCGCGTTTATCTCGACGAAACCTGGAACCTGATGGAGACTCACTTCTGGGATGCGCAGCACGGCCTGTACAAGGACGAAGCGAGCGCCGACTGGCAGGTGTCCGACTATCGCGGACAGAACGCGAATATGCACGCCTGCGAGGCACTGCTGGCCGCGTTCGAAGCGACGGGCGAAGCGCGCTATCTCGACCGCGCGGCCCTCGTCGCCGACAACATGGTGAACCGTCAGGCCGCGCTCGCGGGCGGGCTCGTGTGGGAACACTACAAGCCGGACTGGTCGATCGACTGGGACTACAACAAGGGCGATCGCAGCAACATCTTCAGGCCGTGGGGCTTTCAGCCGGGACACCAGACCGAATGGGCGAAGCTGCTGCTGATCCTCGACCGTCATCGGCCCGAGGCGTGGCATGTCACGCGTGCGCGCGAACTGTTCGACCGCGCACTGGAACTGTCGTGGGATCACGAGCACGGCGGAATGGTGTACGGCTTCGATCCCGATGGCAAGTTCTACGACGAGGACAAGTATTTCTGGGTACAGGCGGAATCGCTCGCGACTGCCGCGCTGCTCGCGGACCACGCGCAACGCGACGGCGACGCCGCGCTCGCCGTGCGTTACTGGAACGATTACGACCGCCTGTGGGCGTATAGCTGGGAGCATTTCGTCGATCACAAGTGGGGCGCGTGGTATCGCATTCTCACGCGCGATAACCGCCAGTACAGCGACGAGAAGAGCCCGGCCGGAAAGGTCGACTATCACACGATGGGCGCATGCTACGAAGTCCTGAATGTCGTGCGCTGAAGAGAATCCGCATCACCGAAACTACAGGAGCTGAACGATGAAGACGAAAGCAGCAATCGCATGGGAAGCCGGCAAGCCGTTGACGATCGAGGAAGTCGATCTCGAAGGCCCGCGCGCGGGTGAAGTCCTGATCGAAGTCAAGGCAACGGGCATCTGCCACACCGATTACTACACGCTGTCGGGCGCGGACCCGGAAGGCATCTTTCCGGCGATTCTCGGGCATGAGGGCGCGGGCGTCGTCGTGGATGTCGGGCCTGGTGTCGGCACGTTGAGAAAGGGCGATCACGTCATTCCGCTGTACACGCCGGAATGCCGCCAGTGCAAGTTCTGTCTGTCGCGCAAGACGAATCTCTGTCAGGCGATTCGCGCGACGCAAGGCAAAGGCCTGATGCCCGATGCCACGTCGCGTTTCTCGCTCGACGGCAAGCCCTTGTTTCACTACATGGGCACATCGACGTTTTCGAACTACATCGTCGTGCCTGAAATCGCGGTCGCGAAAGTCCGTGAAGACGCGCCGTTCGACAAGATCTGCTACATCGGCTGCGGCGTGACGACGGGCGTCGGCGCGGTCGTCTACTCGGCGAAAGTGGAAGCGGGCGCGAATGTCGTCGTGTTCGGGCTGGGCGGTATCGGGCTGAACGTGATTCAGGGCGCGAAGATGGTGGGCGCGGACAAGATCATCGGCGTCGATATCAATCCGGGCCGTGTCGAACTCGCGAAGAAGTTCGGCATGACGCACTTCATCAACCCGAAGGAAGTCGAGAATGTCGTCGACCATATCGTGCAACTGACCGATGGCGGCGCGGACTATTCCTTCGAGTGCGTCGGCAATGTGAAGCTCATGCGTCAGGCGCTCGAATGCACGCACAAGGGCTGGGGCCAGTCGTTCATCATCGGCGTGGCGGCGGCGGGCGAAGAGATCAGCACGCGCCCGTTCCAGCTCGTCACGGGCCGCGAATGGAAAGGTTCGGCGTTCGGCGGCGCGCGCGGGCGCACGGACGTGCCGAAGATCGTCGACTGGTACATGGAAGGCAAGATCAATATCGACGATCTGATCACGCATCATCTCAAGCTGGAACAGATCAACGACGGCTTCGACCTGATGAAGAAGGGCGAGTCGATCCGTTCCGTCGTCATCTATTGAGCGAGGAAAACGCCATGCTGGAACTCGTGGAAGAACATCGATGCTTCGACGGCGTGCAGCGCATCTATCGGCACGAATCGCAGACTATCGGCTTGCCGATGCGTTTCTCTGTGTTTTTGCCTGCGCGGGCGTCGTCCGGAAAGGTGCCGGCGCTGTTTTATCTCGCCGGCCTCACCTGCACGGAAGAGACGTTTCCGATCAAGGCGGGCGCGCAGCGTTATGCGGCGGAACACGGTATCGCGTTGATCGCGCCGGATACTTCGCCTCGCGGGGCGGATATTGCGGGCGAGAAAGACGCGTGGGATTTCGGCGTCGGGGCGGGCTTTTATGTCGATGCGACGCGCGAGCCTTGGGCACGGCGTTATCGGATGTACTCGTATGTGACGCAGGAATTGCGCGAGACGGTGCTCGCTGAGTTGCCGGTTCGCGAGGATCGCATCGGTATCTTCGGGCATTCGATGGGCGGTCATGGCGCGCTCGTGCTCGCGTTGCGCAATCCTGAGTTGTACAGGTCGGTGTCGGCGTTCGCGCCGATCGCGGCGCCTTCGCAGTGCCCGTGGGGCGTGAAGGCGTTCTCGGGCTATCTCGGCGACGATCGCGAAGCGTGGAAGCAATACGATGCGAGCGAACTCATCAAGGGGGATGCCGCGGCGCGGTTCGAAGGCGGTATTCTCGTCGATCAGGGATTGGCGGATCAGTTTCTTGCCGAGCAGTTGCATCCGGATGTGTTGGAGCGCAATGCGCGGGGAGCGGGGCACGAGGTGATCGTGCGGCGTCATGAAGGGTATGACCACGGGTATTTCTTTATCTCGACCTTCGTCGGGGAACATGTCGCGCATCATGCGCGGGTTTTGTGTCGGTGAGTCTTTTGGTCTTGCCTTCGCTTTCGCTTTCGTGGAATCCCGATTTCGCGGTGGTCTATTAGCTCTGCCCCTCCCCGGGGCGGGGGTCACTTTCTTTGCTGCTGCAAAGAAAGCAACTGTATTGAGAGTCAAGCGGTGGGGAGCAAAGAATCAAGGTTTTGGGGGATTCCAGGCTGTGCCATCGCGCATCATGGCGTTGAGCTGCGTG
>NZ_JACSUE010000048.1:0-7603 GCF_014384845.1 Caballeronia sp. EK | reverse complement strand
GCCCTTGGAAATGCCCAGCGACGCGGCAATTCGATCATGCGAGAAACCGCCGTCGAACTTAAGTCGTAAAACGTCCTTGATCATGCGCATGTTCATCCGGTGCGCGGGCATGCTCTCTCCGGCGAAAGCCGGCGAGCATAGCTCGCGTGGTTGATGTCATGCGCAACGCCAGTCCTGCCGTCCGGTTCGTTCGGTCACGTTCCCGAAACGGCCGGTCACGTTGCCGAAATCGCCGGTCACGATCCCGAAACGGCCGGTCACCTTCGTCCGAAATACGCAGTATCGCTGAACAGCCACGATTTTCTCGCTGTGGCAAACGGCCTGATGTCGCGCTCGATGACATCATGCCGACTCCCCGATTATGCCGCGTCATGAATCCACGGACACAACGGTTGGCGGATCTCTATTCCCGGTCGCTCCGGTTGTCGGCATTATCAGAGGGCCTCCAGGAAGGCGAGCAACGGATCTGGAGGTTTGTAGCGTGTCGGTGCAACACCACTCGCCGTCGCGTGTGCGAGCGCGCGTTCCTTGAGTTGCATGTCGGCGTGCAGATAGATCTGAGTAGTCTCGGAGGACTCGTGCCCGAGCCAGAGCGCGATCACGGTCAGGTCGACGCCGTGATGCATCAGGCTCATCGCGGCCGTGTGCCGAAGCGTATGAGGCGTTATTGATTTCTTCTTCAGCGAGGGGCACGAGAGGCGCGCGATTTCGGCGTTACGCGACACGAGTTGCTGAAGAGCATCGGCACTGAGATGACCACCGCGCGAACTGGGGAAGACCGGATCGCCTGGTTCGCCTGGTTGATACAGCAGCCACTGTTTTAGAGCCTGTCAGATTTTTAGTGTGCCGAGGTCATGAGATGATAAGGGGAATAACGTCCTATGACCGAAGCAACCGTGACAAAGAAGAACAAGAGCACAAAGGCACCGAAGCTGTTTCCCGATGAGCTAATTGACCAATTGCTTGCACAAGTTCAGGGCAAGGTGTTAGCGTCGATGTAAAAATGACATCCTGATCGCGGTGGTCGATGGCTTGCGCGGCTTCCCTGAAGCGATTGAGGCGGTCTATCCGGGCGCCCAGATCCAGACCTGCATCGTGCATCTGATCCGCAATTCGCTGAATCTGGCGAGCTGGAAAGACCGCAAGCCGCTGGCGGCCGCGATCAAGCCGATCTACCAGGCTGCCACCGCCGAGGCGGCGGCAGCCGCGCTCGAGGCCTTTGCAAGCAGCGATTGGGGCCGCAAATTTCCTACCGTCTCGGCGATGTGGCAGCGCCAATGGGAACAGGTGATTCCCTTCTTCGCCTATCCGCCCGAGGTGCGTCGAATCGTATATACGACAAACGCCATCGAGAGCATGCACATGCAGTTGCGCAAGATCGTCAAGAATCGCGGCCACTTCCCGAGCGACGACGCTGCCAGCAAACTGCTGTATCTGGCCTTGCGCAACATCGAGAAGGACTGGAAGATGCCGCCTATAACCTGGCGGCAAGCAGTCAATCAGTTCGCCATTCTGTTCGGCGAGCGCTTCACCTGCGCCATCAGCTGAGATTCTTTAATCGACCTCAGCACACAAGATTTCTGACACGTCCGGATCGAGATGTGGCGGATTTTTTGCGAATCCCGGCCGCCCCTCAGCAACGCCTCGAGCCACTCAGCAAGAACCGCCTCGACTCCGTGACCTTCACCGTGCGGGCCATTCTCTACAGCAAACCGTCGCGCCTGATTGGCCACCGTCTGAAGGTGCGCGTCTATGCCGAACCTCGACTGCTATCTGTCCGGCGCGCTCGTGTACAACACACCACGCGGCTCGCATGCGGCGAATAGCCGCCGTCGCAAGCTCGACTAACGGCAATTCATCGAGGCGCTCAAGCGCATGCCCCAAGCGTTTAAGGGGCTGGCGCTTCGCGACGACTTGTTCCCGCGCGAGGCGTATCGCCGGACCTGGGAGCGGCTGGAGGCTCGGCTAACGCAGCGCGAAGCCTGCAAGACCATGGAGACTTCCTAAGCGGCCCGTTTGTCCTACTGAAGGGAGCAAGCCTTGCTCGGCTGCTTCTCTTTCTCGGTAAGACTCACTCCCAACCTCGACTCCACATCCCTTAGGACGCGCGGTAGTTCGGATGAGTACACGCGCCCTTCAAATTGGTAAGCGAGCACTTTGCCGATTTTTTGCCGGTCAGTGAAACTGAGCTGCTCCACCATTCCCAGGAAGCGATCGAAGGTATCCCGCTTAAGATCACGAAATCGGAACGATCCGCGCACGCGTTGGACTTTGCGCGCGATTTCGATCAACGCCTTACCTTGGTCAGGCTTATCGAGTTGCTCAACAGCATCGAAAATCTGTTGGTAGGATGTAAACATCTTCTCCTCAGGGTGGTAAGAGATTTTGGCGAAAAGCCTAGCCAGCACGATGCCGCGCTCGGGGACGTTGTGTTGCTTAATATGTGTCCGCATACGATCGAAAAACTGCACCTCGTCTGAAGCGTGGTAACAGTTTTTCACAAGTGCGGCCAATGGTTCACTTTGGTGTTCGATGCTGATCTGTTCAACAGTATCTAACGTATGCGTAAAGGCCTGTTCCCGCGCGTAGTCGCTGGGCAGCCAGCTGATACGGCCGACGAGGGCGGTCAACAATCGGGCTGTATCAACCGCGTTGAGCTGCTTAGCAGCAGCTAGGACCCTGTAGAAGCGCGTCAGGCGCTGGTCTTCAGCCAGCTTGGGGATGAAGTCGACAAATGTGGCCAGCGGCTTCTGCCGATACCCAGGCAGCAGCTTCTGAATGTCATCGAGGACTGCCTGAAAATCTTTTCGACTATTCGCGTTGGCGGCACGCTCCATCAACACTTTAAACTTAGCCACTTCGCGAGCATCGAGGATGGAAAACTCCGTATTGACGCAGCGCATAGCATCCAAGTCTCGGCGAGGCATATAGCTATGAATCTTCCGCAGCACTTCGGGCGGTAGCTCGGACTGAACACTTGCTGACGCATGTGAGTTCAGCCTAGTCACTGCAGCCTGAATTTCGCAATTAAGCCCCTTTGGATCAAGGTCGCGTGCTTCATCAAGCGCTGTCACGACCAGCGATGAGAGGAGCTGTTCACCTCCTCTGGGCAGGTCGTTGAGCTCGTAACCGAGGTTCGGTACGGGGAAACTCAGCGTCATGAGCGTGTCGAGCGACTCACGGCCGGAATCGAACCGAAACTCCAGTGCCTCGGGACCGGGGTCATGCCTAAGTTCCCCGTGCATGAATGTATCAACGCCCACCTGCGAAAGGAGCGAGATCAGTAAGATTTGTGCCATCCGCAGATCCTGCGACGTTAGTCCCAGGACATCGCCATAGCCTTGACGCTGCGCCTCCCGGGCCAGCGCGAGCGCCGCGACTTGCTGCAGAGCGCTTTGCTTGGTGCCGTGTTCAAATAGGTGATCGCGCAAGGCGCCCTCCAACTCACTGCTGATCCTGTCACGGGCTTGTTGGACGGATGCTGGATCAGAAAAATTGACCGACTGCAGCGTTTCTACAATGTGCTCCTGAAATGAAGACTGCTCAAAGCGGGGGCTGCGATGATGAGTAGTCGCTCCCATAATATCTGACACGCTCGGATATCCTCTATGTTCTTTCACATCCGTCGGAATCCCTGGGAACGGCGTGGGACACCCTAAGGTGAATGGTTTGAGTTTGGCGGCCTCGAGGACGTTCGATGTTCTCTTTGTGGGGGCATAGAAAACGTCCGGCCTAGCGGCAAGTGTACGTGTAAACTAAAGGCAGCACTTTGGCGAAATAGCCTCGGGTTTCGAAATGAGCTTAAGAGCTGCCTAATCGGCGCAAATACATCGCGAATGACGCGGCGAAGGCTCATGCCGAGCATCATCGGCGCGTGCTTGATCTCGTGCCGCCGGTAGAATCCGCGAGTTCTAGCAGGCTGTTGAAATATCTCTTCTTGAACGAGCGCCCGCTCATTCGAAAGAGCCAATGCCGTGTAGAGTCCCAACTAATTCGCCGCCGAACTTCGTTGATTCAGGTGCTGCTAAATTCGCCCTCATGCCGCGCGAGCGGCCAGCGTGCGCATGCGCGTCAGGTTGTAGGTCGTCTGAGTCAGGACAAAGAGTTGGTCGACGCGCTTCAGACCTCGATACATCACCTGCCGAATCCTCCCGACTGTCTTACTCCAACCAAACACCTGCTCAATGCATTTGCGTTTGCGCTGACTAATAGCGTAGCCAAGCCATCGTGTCCAGGCGTACTTCATGCCGACCCCTTCGCGAATTGCGTCGCAGCTTTTTCCAATATGTCGAGCTCCATCTTCACGCGCGCCAACTCCGCCCGCAGCCGGGCAATCTCCATCTGTTCGGGCGAAACCTGTTTGCCTGCCCCGTCCAGCTTGCCAGCGCTATCGGCCTCTACCCAGTGGTGCAGCGTCTTCGGACTGATGCTCAGTATTTTTGCTACGGCCGCCACGCTCTGGCGGCCACGCACCATGCGCACGGCTTCGATCATGAATTCCTGCGTATACCGTGCTCTCGGATTACCCATCCTTGTTTCCTCCTTGCTTGAGTTTTACACACTCAGCAAGGGATCCTTTTTTGCGGGCAAGCTCAGTACGCGTACCGCCCTGAGTTCCCGCTTTGCGGCGTTGCGCGTGCGGGCCTCGCACCGCGATTATTGGCGGGCTGCGCCGCGCGATGAAGAATGGTTGCTTATCGAGTGGCCCATTACATCGCTCCACTTCTCAGCTGGCGATCATCGTAACGCGTCGCTGGGAGAGCTCGCCACGCATCGTGCCCACCAGCGCGCTGCCTTGAGAATCAGCGTACACTTTGAGGAAGTTTTGCTCTTATAGAAAAGTCTTCTCTTGAGAACCAAGATAGCCTTACTCGGCCATGTCGATTCTAGGTCAACGTCATTGGGCCTCTAGCTCATGAAGGTTAGAGCAGTGGACTCATAATCCATTGGTGCCGTGTTCGACTCACGGGAGGCCCATCAAATTGCCCGGATGGTGAAACAGGTAGACACAGCGGACTTAAAATCCGCCGCGCTCTCATAAGCGCTTACCGGTTCAAATCCGGTTCCGGGCACTAACTGCAGAGGAGTATGATACAGTCAGTTCGTATCGAGTCAGATGCAACGGTAAGGCTGGAGTGAAACCGTGATGCCGGGCGTCGAGATGGCAGCAAAGTCATACGCTTGCTTAGGTACATCGATGTTGAGTAGCCGCGTCACAAGATGTAAGCAATACTAATTTGTTTCGAGAGACAGTGTCATTTCCTCTTGTCATTATCTCCTTGATAGCGGCCTTTCGGGAACGAAGAATAGCGCAAATTGGTAGCGGAGCGCCGGAGACGCAAGCTTGAGCTTAACAGCTTCCTGGACAGGCTTCGGCCACGACAGGTGTCAGTCAAGGGATTGAACGGAAAGCACGGAGGCATTGAGACGTCATTCTAGATCCGACGCGCGATGTTCGCCCGCACGTAGGTCCCGGAGGTGCACCGATTGAAGAATCTGCACGGCGAGACCGAGCAGCTGACGAAACTGATGTGCCGAGGCCAACACGAGAGCATGACGGCTGTCGTCAGGTGAAGTCCCTGACGCTGAAGCGAAGTTCAGGCGCCGTGCGTGTTGGCCAACACAGCGGCTCATGGTCCCGGTTCGTATGTACAAGTTAGGGCGCTTCTGCCAACCGACCTAAGGCCGGACCACTCCGGCTTCATTTGGGAAAAGTATGTCCGACGATACCCTACTGAGACGGATGATCGACACCTTTTTTCTATTGCATCCGCATCGAGCCTACTTTGTCTTTACGGATGGCGGTCCGGAATCAGGTGTTAACACATTTTTCGTTGTCACGCGCGAATTCAACTTCACGGCGTTTGATCGCATAACGGACGACACAGCGGTGCCTGCGGCCGCGCTGGCCCATTGGTTCAGCGACACGAATGAAGGGCAGCAGGCGATTCAGAAATTCGTCGCTGGCCTCACGGAAGAGATACGGGCGGGCGGCGAAGTGGAAGCGCGTGGCGAGTTGATACTGATGACTGCAAGTTTGACAGCGCATTGAGGAAGCGCCAATGGTTTCGTGGACCGGCATCCGAGCGCCCAACAGACGGTCGCCGAGCGACCGCGGTGATTGATGGGAGACCGTCTGCGCCGACATCTTCGCCGAGGATCCTATGAACAATCAGGTGTGCTATTGACGGACATTGTTCCACTCTTTGTACTACTGTGTTACAAAATTCTTGGCAATATAGGAGCTTCTTCATCCTTTGCATGAGGAAGAGATGGACTGGGAATCATCGTTCGACGAGTACCTGGCACCTCTGCGACACAATGGGCACAGTGATCGTCGTGCCGGTCTGGTGGGATATTGTCAGGGGTTGATGCTGCCGATTGCGCGTAAGAGTATTGAGCCGCTGGCGGCCTATCTCGAGTCGCGTCGCGTAAGTGCGCGGCACCAGTCTCTGGATCACTTTGTTTCAAAGTCCGAATGGTCGGACGCCGCATTAGTTGAACAGGTTCGTCGCTGGGTATTGCCGCACATAAATCCGTCAAAGGGGCTGTATTGGATCATTGACGATACCGGTTTTCCGAAGAAGGGAAAGCATTCGGTGGGCGTGGCGCGGCAATATTGCGGGAAGTTGGCGTTGAGCCATCAGTCGGAACAGTCGGTGACTCTTACGACAACGCTCTGGCCGAAACGATCAACGGCTTGTATAAGGCCGAAGATGTGCATCGGCGTTCATGGCGCACGCTCCAGGATGTCGAACTCGCCACGCTCGAATGGGTGCACTGGTACAACCACCATCGGTTGCTCGGCCCGCTCGGGTACGTGTCGCCGGCGGAAGCAGAGGAAGCTTACAATCACGATCTGGTGCTCTCCGCTCGCGCGGCGTAGCGCCAAACTCGGCGTCTCCGATAAACCCGGCGCGGTTTAGTTAGTGGTTAGATCATGATCGGCGAGCTTGCTGCAAACCATGGCATGGTCCTTGGTTGCAACGTTTCTGCTCAAAGTGCTGTCGAGACTGCTTGGTGGCAACCTATTTTTGAGGAACTCGGGTTGTGGCCAGATATCGCAGAGAGGTTTGTGATAGAGGTCGCCGAGACCGCCCCCCCTCGTACGAAGTAAGGGGCGCTCATTCGTTTAGCGCCTGCAAGCGCTGGGTTGCAAGATGGCGATCGATGACTTGGGAGTGAGTTGCGGTATGGCCACGGCGATGGAAATGAAGTCTCCTGACATCATCAAGATAGACGGTTCACTTCTGAAGAATACAAGACTCGGGGCGCGGGGACAAGGGCGCCTTTTCGGTATATCGGATCTGGCGCGAGAGTTGTCTAGCAATGTAGTGATTGAGAGGGTAGAAGAGCCAAGCGACTTTGAGTTGGTTGATCGCGCGGGATGTCAGTGGATTCAAGGCTACCTATTGGGCCGCCCAACCAAGCCAGTAGTACTCGGCCGCGCTGCTGTCTAATCTTACTGTGTCATTAAATATGTCGACGCAGAACTGCAGAATGGGCATCGCTGGAGCCGCTTAGCGACGTGCGCAGCGATGCACCAGCGCAGCGTGGCGATCGAGTCAGTCACGTGGCGCTGCGCGCGCTGGGGAGCCGCGTG
>NZ_JACSUE010000047.1:0-7743 GCF_014384845.1 Caballeronia sp. EK | reverse complement strand
CGCCGAGTTTTGCGATCCATAGCACGACCTGCGTCAGCGTTGGAAGCCGAGCAGGCAACGTCGTCGTGTTGTGTACGCGGCAATACAATGCGCGCCATTCAAGTGGTTGAAGCAGCACATCGCATGGCAGATCGCCGTCTATTCCGGCCAGCAACGTCGCGTACAAGATGCGCCAACTGATTACGGCAAATAAGGCGGTGGTACGCGAGCCTGTCAGATTTTTAGTGTGCCGAGGTCATGAGACGATAAGGGGAATAACGTCCTATGACCGAAGCAACCGTGACAAAGAAGAACCAGAGCACAAAGGCACCGAAGCTGTTTCCCGATGAGCTAATTGACCAATTGCTTGCACAAGTTCAGGGCAAGGATGCCGAGTCGGTCCTGGGCGAATCGGGTCTGGCCGGCCAACTCAAGAAGCGGCTGGCCGAACGCATGCTCGCGGCCGAGCTGAGCCACCGTCTGGAAGCCGAGACCGAGCAAGGCAAGGCTGGCAATCACCGCAACGGCACTAGCACGAAGACGGTCCTGACGCCCAACGGCGAACTGAAGCTGGATATTCCGCGCGACCGGCAGGCGACGTTTGAGCCGCAACTGGTTCGCAAGTATCAACGCCGGCTGCCGGGTTTCGACGACCACGTCATCAGCATGTATGCGCGCGGCATGAGCGTGCGCGAGATTCAGGGCCATCTGCTGGAGCTGTACGGGCTGCAGGTGTCGCCCGATCTGATTTCGACGGTCACCGACGAGGTGCTGGCTGAGGTCGAGCAGTGGCAGCAACGCCCGCTCGAGGCGATGTATCCGATCGTGTACTTTGACGCGCTGCGACTGAAGATCCGCGACGAAGGCACCGTCAAGAACAAGGCTGTGTATCTGGCGCTCGGCAACGTTGGGTAATCTTCTGGGGCGTCGATAGCGCGGTGGGCGCAAGCTCACCGGCGCGCATCGCAACGTTAGGCGTGCGGTGCGTGCGACCGTGCTACCCGAACCTGGAATCTTCAATTCAGTGAAGCCCAGCACCGGCGCTGCGACGATCGTCTCCCACAGAAACTTCTGCGGATGCGCCACCCTGCGATTCCAGCTCGCACGAACTAGCCAGTCGACGCCAGCAGGGCGATCGGCCCTGAATACGTCGTAGATGTCTCCCTCACGATCGCATACGCCAATGCAATGCGTCTGCGGACAATGCGCTTTGAGCGCGCTCAGGTGTTCCAGTCCTTCAAGCCATTTCGCGCTTTCCTTCTCCCGGATCGTGCGCCGCCTGCGCAACTCGCCCTTACCGCGCTCCTCGGGTGTACGCGTCCAGGTCTTCATGCCCAACACACCCAACGGCAACCCTTCCGGGGTGACCGCCAGCATGCTATGCATCATAAAACCGCGAAGATTATGGCCTGCGCAATGGCCTAGATCCTCGCGCACAACCGCGCGGGCGCCGCGCAATGCGGCTGGAAACCGACCGGCAGGTGATGTGGCGCATATCAACCGCAAAGGAATAGTTCATGGCATCGGATCTGAAATACAGCGTCGCGCTCAAGAATGCTCAGCAGGATCAAATCACCTCGAAGGTCGGCACGAGTGGCGCGTACGACTTCTACGACGGCTCGAATCCGTCCGGGCCGGACACCGCCATCACCACGCAGAATCTGCTCGCGACGCTTTTGTGCAGCTCGACGTTCGCGCCGGCTGCAGCGATGGCGTTGTGACGGCGAACGCGATCAGCAACGGCACGGGCACGGTGGCGGCAGGTGCAGGAAAGACTGCGACGTGGTACCGCCTGCGCACGTCGGCGGGTGTCGCCGTCGTCGATGGCACCGTCGGCACGAGCAACTGCGATCTGAATCTCACTTCCGCGGTAAGGCGCAGGCCGATCCGCGCGTGCGTGCGGGCGGTAGGTGGTGAACGAAAAAAGCCAGCGATTAAGTTGGCTTCCTCTTGCCGGTACGCTGCCGCAACGGCACTCGGGCAATCGCGCCGTGTCCTGCGCTCGCACAGGCCCAGTCGCTCGGCAGCCCGCACCATCGTCAGCCGATGCTCGCAGACTGCCTCGATCACTCTGATGCGTTCGAGTTCGTGCATAGTCGCCGTGATGAAACCTCGCTCGTTCATGGCGGAGCCCCGTGAAGACGCTTGCGCTCAGCGTGCGCCTTCAGGGGACAAAACCGGACGTTTCTTATATGGTCAACGCCTACGCGCGGCAGATCGTGTCATCGGGCAACTGGTGATTGCTTGGGCGGTTGCGGCGCTTCGAGATCAGCCCCGCGTCACCCTCGACTCGATAGCGATTGGCCAGGCGCTCGACCTGCCGCCGACTCATGCCCAGCCGCTCGGCGGCACGCCAGGTCATCAGCCGTTCATCGACGACGGCTTCGACGACCTTCAGCCGATCGACTTCGCGCATGGTCATGGTGATCGTCTCGATCTCGCTCATGGCTGGCCTCCGCAGCGTGCGAAAACCAGCCCTGCTTGCCCTCGAAATACCCTGCGGTGCGACATCTGTACTTTGCTCAAGTACGACATAATGAAATGGCCAGCCCGATCCCAGCGATCGTCCTACGATGAGAGGTTCGATCAAACGTAGAGGGAGGGTGACATGGACGAGGTCACGCTGATCGGCATCGATCTGGGCAAACATATTTTTCATCTGCACGCGCAGGATGCGAAAGGCCGTCAGGTGTTTCGCAAGAAGCTCTCACGCGCACGGCTGATTCCATTCTTCAGCAACCTAAAGGCAGTTACCGTGGTCATGCAGGCGTGTGCCGGCTCACATTGGCTCGCACACAAGCTCAATGCGATGGGACATCGGGCGAAGCTGATCTCAGCTCAGTTTGTGCGGCCTTTCGTGAAGAGCAACAAGAACGACTACATCGACGCCGAAGCGATCTGCGAAGCCGCTTCGCGGCCCGCCATGCGCTTTGTCGAGCCAAGGACTGAAGCGCAGCAGTTACTGGCGGCCTTGCATCGCACACGCGAGGGTCTGGTCAATGAACGCACGGCCACAATCAATCGCATTCACGGCGTACTACTCGAGTTCGGCATTGTCCTTCCGTTATCGAAAGCCACGCTACGCCGGCTGCCGGATCTGCTTGCGGTCAGTGATTTGCCACCCCGGTTGGCGCGCCCTCCATGGCGAGGATCGTGACGTCATGTTTCGCCAGGTACACGAGCCCGGTCGCCTCGCGTTGTCCGACTTCACCGAGATGGACAGCCTCGGTGTGACAGTGGCGGGTGTCGCGCTGGAGCACCGTCTGTACCATTTCCGATTGGCCTGCTCGGGCTTTGAACACGCTCACGTCATTCTCGGCGGCGAGAGCTATGTCGCACTGGCCGAAGGGCTGCAGAATGCACTTTGGGCACTCGGTGGCGCGCCACGCGAGCACCGCAGCGACAGCCTGTCCGCAGCGTTCCGCAATCTCGAACTCGAAACGCGCGACGATCTGACCACCCGTTACGAAGCGCTGTGTGTTCATTACGGCATGCAGCCTACGCGCAACAATCGTGGCATCGCCCATGAGAACGGCGCCATCGAGAGCCCTCACGGCCACCTCAAGAGCGCAGTGCGTGATGCGTTGCTCCTGCGCGGCAGTAACGACTTCGTGGAACTCGAAGCCTATCGCCGCTTCATCGACGAGATCGTCGGTCGCATCAATGCGCGTAATGGCAAGCGCATTGAGGCTGAGCGGGCGCTGCTTCAGCCGCTGCCGGCGCAGCGTACGAGCGACTACGAGGAAACGCGTGTGTACGTCACCACCACCGGCGGCTTCGTCCTGCGCAAGGTCTTCTACACTGTCCCTTCTCGGCTGATCGGTCATCGCCTTCGCGTGCGGCTGTACGACGATCGGCTAGAACTGCTTCTGGGCAGTACGGCTCTGATGACGCTGCAGCGCGGTCGTCCGGGTCCGAATGGTAAGCACGGTCACGTCGTCAACTACCGGCACATCATCCACGCGCTGCGCCGCAAGCCCATGGCGCTGCTCAACTTGGTCTACCGCGATCAGATCTTTCCGCGCGAGGCGTATCGACTGATCTTCGATCGTCTGCTCGAACAGCTACCGGAGCGTACGGCATGCAAGACCATGGTCGAACTGCTCAGCCTGGCTCACGAGCGCAACTGCGAGGCGCAGTTGGCGCGGGCGCTCGAGCAATACCTGGCTGACGGACAACTGCCTGATCTCGACGCATTGCGTTCGCGTTTTGGAGCGAAGTCCGCGAGCATGCCGCAGGCGAACGTCCTGGTGGCTTCGCTGCGCGACTACGAAGCCCTGCTTGGTGTGGAAACGGAGGTGGCAGCATGAACTACGATTTCGACGCAACCCGTCTGTCGCTGCTGCTCAACGATTTGCGGCTGCCCGCCATCAAGCAGATCTGGTCAAGCTTTGCCGAGCGCTCCGACACTGAAGGCTGGCCAGCGGCGCGCCTGCTAATGGCGCTGGCCGAACACGAGATCGCCGAGCGTGACCGACGCCGCGTCGAACGCCACCTCAGGGAGGCCAGGCTGCTGCCGGGCAAGACGCTGGAGAATTTCGACTTCGACGCGGTGCCGATGGTGTCTAGGGCGCACGTCTCGGCGTTATGCGCTGGCGACGGCTGGTTGCGCAACGGCGCCAATTTGATTTTGCTCGGGCCGCCTGGGGGCGGTAAGTCGCACTTATCCTCAGCCATCGGACTGAGCCTGCTGGAGACAGGCTGGAAGGTCCTCTTCGCCCGAACTACCGACCTCGTACAGCGGTTGCAGATCGCGCGCCGCGAGTTGGCTCTGGAGTCCGCCATCAATAGGTTGCATCGCTTCGATCTACTTATCTTAGACGACTTCGCGTACGTCAGTAAGGATCAGGCCGAGACGTCAGTGCTGTTCGAGCTCATCAGCGCCAGGTATGAGAACCGTTCTCTTCTGATAACGGCAAATCAGCCATTTGGCGACTGGAACAAGGTCTTCCCCGATCCGGCAATGACGCTGGCCGCCGTCGACCGGCTGGTCCATCACTCGACGATCCTTGAACTCAACGTCGAAAGCTACCGCCGACGTACCGCCCTTGAGCGCAAGCAGCAGGGAAAGGGACGACCGGCCACTATGGCTACACCCAAGAACGTCAGCGTGTCGCCGCACCCGGAGGACACACAATGACCAGCAACTCAACTGCAAGTCGTAGGCAACCTCACCGATTGACGCGCTTCTCATCTTGATTGACGCGCGGCATGCGACACGTGCCAGCGTCAATCAACAAACCCTTGCCAGCGTCAATCAAGATCGGCATCATGAACCTCGCCGCGACATTCTCATCTTGTTTGTCGCGCGTCTCTCATCCAGATTGTCGCGCCACAGTCGCAACTGCGTGAAGACGAGAATGCGGCCCGATTGCTGTCGATTCCTGGCATCGGACCCATCACGGCAAGCCTTCTCGCGTCGGAGATTGGCAACGTCGCACAATTTGCCGATGGCCGGAACTTTGCAGCCTCGATCGGGCTGGTGCCGCGGCAGCACAGCACGGGTGGACGAAGCGTGTTATGCGGAATTAGCAAACGTGGCGACAAGCACCTGCGCCATCTGCTCGTGCAGGGCGCGCGGGCTGTTATTCAGCGCGTAGAGAAGCGTACTGACCGGCTGGGCGAATGGATTCGCTCAATGCTGATGCGACGGCACTCAAACGTAGTCGCGTGCGCCGTCGCCAACAAGCTCGCGCGTATCGCTTGGGCAGTGCTGACTCGACGCACCACCTATGATGGCACGCGCATGCGGCACGTAGACTGATTTATCGCTTCACCAACTAGGTTTTGCGACTGCTGGAAATTTGATGATCCAACGGCACAGCGACCGTACGAACAACCTGACAAGTGTACAGCTCAAAAAAGCTGCCGACATTATGAGGATCGACCGGTGCGGTTTTCATCTCGGAACATTGATTCCGAATAGATTTGCGCAAGCCATGAGGGCGTCGAAACCGGAGGTTGCAAAATTCGGGCTGGCCATAGATTACAACTTTGCCGTAACAATCAATGTCACGGCCAGATTGAAATGTCGGGGTGCGGGCTCGTTAGAAATGTCCGGGTCTAGGGCTTGTTAATCCTTCTTCAGATCATGATTTCCCCACCACGGCTGCCCGTTCTCGCGCGGAACTCAACACAGCCGCGTTGAGTTGTTCCAAGGTCAGTTCGCGCTGCGTGCGCGTGCCCACCTTGCGCTCCTTCGGCCGTGGCGCCATGCCTTGGTTGGTACGCGAGGGCATGCCCGAAGCGCAGCGATCGTCGCGCTCGGCCTGCAGCACCTGAGCGACTTGCAACGCGTGTCCAAGCCGTTTGTTCTCGACTACCGGCCCCTGATCGATCTCGGAAAGCCGATCGTATCGACGATAGGCGAGGGCCGCCCCATTCACGCGAATCTCGATGCGTCCATCCGGGTACTCGAAGACGTCGAGATACTGGTGGATCAGCGCGCGGTTCTGCGCCGTATCGTCGAGCATGTAAATGACCCGGTCGTATTGAACCGTCAACACCTTGGTCACGCGCCGCGCCACGCGTGAGGTCAGGATCAACTCGATGTTCTCGGCGCTTCTGAGCGCGCGATGGGCATTGAACGCGCTTCTTGGAACCTTGCCAAAGCGGCCGTTGAAGTCGGCGCTAAAGTGGGGCGCGTAAGCGTTGGCGTCCTCCTGCGTGTTGATGCCACGTAGGCGCAGTTCCTTCACCAGCCGATCCTGCAAGGTCAGATTGGCCCGCTCGACGCGTCCCTTCGCCTGGCTGCTATTGGCGCACCAGGTATCGATGTTGAGCTCAAACAAAGCCCGTCCAAATTGCGTGACGCCTTTGCCAGCGGCCTCGGCGTGGTTGTTGCAATGAAATATCGCAGCCTTGTCGCTGTAGAGCGCAAGCGGCTTGCCATGCGCTTCGAGATACTTGCGCATGGCCTCGAAGTAGCTGAAGGTCGACTCGGTCGCCGTAAAGTGCAGGGTCATCAGCCGGCCCGTCGCGTCATCGATAAACACCAGCAGCGTGCAAGCCGGTGCGCGATCCTCGAACCAGCGATGATCGCTGCCATCGATCTGAATCAGTTCACCCAGACACGATCGGCGGTTCCTCGGCTGGTGTAGCGTCGGTGGACGCTGCTTGCGCGGAATCCAGAGCCCGGCATCGCGCATCCAGCGCCGTACCGTTTCCTTGCCCAACTCGATGTTGTGACATTCACGCAGCTTCTCGCAGGCGAGCGTCGGACCAAAATCGGCATAGCGCTCGCGCACCAGCGCCATTGCCCGGGCGCGCAGGTCGACGGGTAATTCGCGATTACTCGGCTGTCCGCGCTTGCCCGAGATCAACCCCGCCGGACCACTCGCGGCATAGCGGTGAGCCAGACGGCTGATCTGGCGCTCGCACAGGCCCAGTCGCTCGGCAGCCCGCACCATCGTCAGCCGATGCTCGCAGACCGCCTCGATCACTTTGATGCGTTCGAGTTCGTGCATAGTCGCCGTGATGAAACCACGCTCGTTCATGGTGGAGCCCCTTGAAGACGCTTGCGCTCAGCGCGCGCCTTCAAGGGACAAAACCGGACATTTCTAATGAGCTCAAACCCGACATTACTTATATGGTCGCCTCCCATTTGCAAGGTAATTGTGCGTGGCGAGGAGGGTGGTTGCGGACTTATATCCGTACATGGACTCCCGCCTATGAGCAAGATCGGTGTGCATTTTCGAAGGTCTTGACTGCGTCCGTACATTCGGCTTCAGATGTGCCTGCCATCAGCACGAGCCATCATGGAAG
>NZ_JACSUE010000046.1:0-8952 GCF_014384845.1 Caballeronia sp. EK | reverse complement strand
GTACCGTCTCAAGGAAGCGCGTGACCGGGCCGACAAACGCGCCCGCCAGCGCGGTCCCGGCAAATCTGCGAAAGGAGGTGAGTCGTGAAAGCCCCGCCGTTGCCCTCAGGCCGAACGCGCGGCTTGAGCTTCGTGGTGTCCGACGATTGGACGCCCGAACAGGCGCTCGCCGTGTTCGAAATACTCGATGATTTGCGCGAACTCATTTGCGCGCGCTATCTGCCCGACATACAGCACGTTCTGCGCGAGGATCGCCGGCAACGCGAACTGCTGTTCAACGAACGTGACCCGCCGTTCTGATCGACGACGCACACAACAAAGGGGCCCGCGCGGCCCCTTTGTTGTTGACTGTCTCGCTTGACCTTGCGCCGTCGTTTAACGTCGCATTTACACCGGCGCTAACACATGCCTCGCATTCATTTCGAACTTGCCGAGCAAGGCGTGCATGTTGGACGCAAACGCGTTGCCCGCCTGATGCGTCTGGCCGGCCTGTGTGGCGTAAGCCGGCGACGCTGGATCTCTACCACACGGCGGCAGCCCAACGCACGGCCCGCGCCGGATCTGGTGCAACGACACTTCAGCGCCGACGAGCCCAATCGACTGTGGGTGGCGGATGCGACCTACGTGCCCGCCGCCGAAGGGTTCCTGTATCTCACGGTGGTGCTCGACGTGTTCAGCCGCCGGATCGTGGGTTGGGCGATGTCGGATCACTTGTACACGGAACTGATGCTCAGGGCGCTCGCTATGGCTCTCGCGCAACGACGTCCCGCTGGCGTGATTCACCATAGCGATCAAGGCTGCCAATACACGTCCATTGCCTTCGGCCGCCGCTGCCGTGAGGCTGGCGTGCGTCTGTCGATGGGGACGGTGGCCGATTGCTTCGACAACGCCATGTGCGAAGCCTTCTTCGCGACACTCGAATGTGAACTGCTCGCCCGCACACACTTCCAAACCCGCGAACAGGCGCGGCAAGCGCTGTTCTCGTGGATAGAAGGTTGGTACAACGTCAGCCGTCGCCATAGCGGCATCGGTTACCGCTCGCCGATGCGCTACGAGCAACTTCACGAGGAACAAAACCGAATCGGCATCACTGGCGAGTTGTCCACCGCCGGCCGGCGTCGTGGTCGTAATAGGCGACCCGCCGACCGGCCGTGGACAACTCGCGGCACTGCCCAAACCGGAGGGAATCAATCCATTCAAAATTCAACTGCTTAACCATCCACGGAAGCGGGGCACCCCTAAAGATGCGTCAGGAGATCGCCGAACGCGACCGGGAGATCGTTGAGCGAGACCAGGAGCTCGATCGCCTGAAGGCACAGATCGACAAGCTCAGGCGCATGCACTTCGGTCGCAAATCCGAACAACTCGACCGGCATATCGATCGGCTCGAAACTCAACTTGAGGATCTGGCAGCGGGTAGCGGCGTCGCCGATGTTCGTCGCGCGCGTGCTCGTGCATCGAGTTCAGGCGCGTCTGCCACATCCTCGAAGGAAGGGGGTGCGTGGGACATTGCGAAAACAACAGCGGATTGCTTCGTCAATATTTGCCGAAAGGCACTGACCTGTCTTTCTACAGTCAGAAAGATTTCGACGCCATTGGCGACAGCCTGAACAGCCTGCCCCGCACGACTCACGCGTTCCAATTTCCATTCGAGGTCTTCGCTGCGACGCTTGCCTCAGCGAGCCAACCTCACGGTTCTAAACACGAGACTCCGTGTTGCGCTTCAGTTTGAAACCGCACAACGATGCCGCCAGCGCTGCGCGTTCATTGACGGCCATGACAGCGATCCCGCAGCAACCGGACGAACCTCAATATTGTCTCCATTTTGCAGGTAAGGCTGCGGTATAGATTGCCTCCAAGCGTATATTATTCTTCGCCTGGTCTCGTAGCGCTTCTTGCAGTTTGCCGGAAAGTAGCTTTGTGCACGTGAGGAGTTTCCTCTCCCCAAGGAGCCGCCCCTTGTGATCCACCAGCTCGTCTTTTGAAAAGCCCTTGACATTAGGATCTAGGTCGTCGGCATGATTCAGCATTGCGACCGCCAATACGCGCAGCCCTTCTGGCGAATCCAATTCCTCACCAAACATCAGGGAACTACTCGCGTACGACAATGCGGCTGCATGAGATCTGAGGAAAAAAGCCTTTTCGGCGTCGGTCAGGGCACCATGTACTGCCTCGGCCTCCGCAAAAAGCTGTTCCAGCAGGCCTTTTTGAAAACGCGCATTCGAGAAGGTCTTGAACTCGACGAAATCATCGTGATCATGCCCCACCAGCGGAAGAATGAACCGCTTCAGATCCACCTGGGCCTGCGGAGTTGTCCACTTCTGGCTCGCGCGACCGGCGGCCCCAATCATGTAACCTTCGACATACTCCGAGGGAATCACGGCCTTCACGATCTTCTCCAGCGACTGACTCGATAGTCGCGAGATGCTTTGGGCATGCAACACACGGAATTGCGCAAGGTGCGTCTGATTGAAAAGCGGATGGAACTCCGCTTTTGCCATCACCAATTCGTCAGGTTTGCCACTCGATTCATCAGGCATACGACTCCAGTCGACGGCAACGAATACATTGCTTAACTCTTCACCCGGCTCGTCGGGGGCCCGCATACCGTTCTTAAAGCCATCTTTGGTCAGCAGGATGCAAACCTCCATTTCCTTGGCAAGCAACGGAAAATATGACGATTCCGGCTCGCACATTAACTCAGAGGATATTGTCACAAACCGTTTCAATTTATCAGGAAGTACGCTTAGGTAAGTCTCGCGCAGCGCCGATGCACGCTCACCCAGCTCTTCATGCCGTTCCGCCGCATCCAGTATCTGCAGCAAACTGAAGCTGTTCTCACGAGCCCATGCGTAGCCCTCGGGTTCCGGTTGTGTCAACTGTGTCTGTGCATGCCCCAGCATGACCTTCAGTGCGGATAGGGGCCAACTCTCCACCGGGAATGAAACATCCTGATAGCTCGAGAACAGCCTTGGAAGCATCTTCTGAACAAAGGAGTTGATCGAAACACTCTTATCCTGATACTCAGGATGAGCGAGCAGGAACTCCGTGACCACAGCTTGAACATCAGGATCGTTGACACCTGCGCTCATGACATCGTCTAGCGCCTTTATCGCCACTTCCATACACTGGATCTTTCTATCACCCCCTAACCGCGCGTCTATGGCAGTCAGGATGCTGCCGGAACGAGGATTGTTCCGGTGGTTAAAAAGAACATCACGTGCTTCTGGACGGCGCAAGTCCGCTGATAGTCCAGAGAAGGTAATCTTGGAAAGCATTTCGTCGGTAAACAGATCGCGACGGATGATAGTTTCCAGCGAAAATGTCGTCTGAGCCAAGGTCGTCGCGCGCATGTCTACCAGGGACAGGTTCACCCCGCTCAGGTCCGCTCCGCTTAGGTCTGCTCCGCTCAGGTTCGCTCCGGTCAGGTTCGCGCCGCACAGGTCCGCTCTCCTCAGGTCCACTCCGCGCAGTTTCGCTCCGATCAGGTTCGCTGTGTCCAGTTTCGCTCCGCGCAGCTTCGCTCCGCACAGGTCCACTCCACGCAGGTCCACTCTGCGCAGCTGCGCTCCGCGAAGGTCCACTCTGCGCAGCTTCGCTCCGCGAAGGTTCGCTTCGCTCAGGTCCACTCCGCTCAGGTCCACTCCGCTCAGGTCCACTCCGCTCAGGTCGAATCCACGCAGGTCCACTCCGCTCAGGTTTGCTTCACACAGGGCCGCTCCGCGAAGGTTCGCCTCGCTCAGCTTCGCTCCGGTCAGCTTCGCTCCGCTCAGGTCCACTCCGCTCAGGTCGAATCCACGCAGGTCCACTCCGCTCAGGTTCGCTTCGCGCAGGGCCGCTCCGCGAAGGTTCGCCTCGCTCAGGGTCGCTCCGCTCAGGTCCACTCCGCTCAGGTCCACTCCGTAAAGGTCCGCTTCGCGCAGGTCCGCTTTGCTCAACTTCGCTCCGTGCAGCTTCGCTCCGCTCAGGTCCGCCTCGCGCAGGTCCGCTCCGCGCAGGTCCGCTTTGCTCAACTTCGCTCCGTGCAGCTTCGCTCCGCTAAGGTCCGCCTCGCGCAGGTCCGCGCGGTATAGGTCCACTCTGCTCAGGTCCACTCCGCTCAGGTTCGCTCCGCCCAGGTTCGCTTCGCGCAGGTCCACTCCGCGCAGGTCCACTCCGCGCAGGTCCACTCCGCCCAGGTCCTCCCCTTCCCGCAGCGCACTACGTCCTGCGAGCCAATCCCGTCTCGCCTGCGGGATGCGGTCAATGGCTTCCCCGTACCGGTAATCATCTGCCTCGTGCATAACAATTTCCCGTTCCAGAAGCGACTTGAGGGCATCGATGTCGCAATCCTCGATGGCAAAGGACTCCGACGTCTCGCCAGTCTTCACAGTAATGGTGAGGACTGTGCCGTTCGCGCCGGTATCCTCGGAAACCTCCAGCTCACCGCCGTGTTTCAGCCCTATTGAAACAGAATGAGTACCCGGGCCCTCAATCACGTGAGCCTTCTCGAGGATTTCCTTTTGAAGATCCACCACCGCTTGTGTGACGGCATCTTCTTTCTGGTAGCTGCTGATGCACTTACAAACCCGCTCGATGAGCAGTCCAATAAACGCAGTCAACAGGGTGATCGCCGCAGTCACTGTCCCACGTGAGCGGGAAATATTGAAGTCCCCCGCCCGTTTCCCCATGCTTTCTTCCGTGTTGGCGGTGGCGCCCCAAAAGGCTTTACTGCTAAACGTGGGAACGTTTTTGCCGTCCACGCCCAGCCGGAAGGCCTCGTGCGAGCCTCCCCCGAAACGGTTCATCTGCCCATCAATTGGAGTTTTACCGAAAAAAGCTCGTGCAAAGGTTTGTGCAGTTACAACCGGCATAGCGGAGGTGGTCCTGGTCAATTTACGCTGTTTAGCTTGCCATTGATGCACGGATCGCTGAAAAGGGGGTTCCCTTCTCCTTGCATTCGGCTTCACTATCGAACGTGCAGGACAATTCGCTTGCCCGGATGGCTGTAGGTCAACACGCTCCATGATAACTAGGATCGGGTTAACGCGCATTGGCGAATCTGCCTGAAGTTCACTAATTTGCGTGCTGTCCGACCCGCGGCCAGCCGAATCCGAGCCGATGGGGTCGAACGCCACCCTGAATTGCGGGGCGTTGATGCCTAGTGCGGCGAGCCATCGTGGCACGGCATGGCTTTCCTTTTGCAGCCGCCTATCAAGCGGTCAATGCATACGTGGACGTGTTGCGCGCGCCGGCGATGACTTGTCCTCCAGTGATGGAAACTGCCAACTATGGCAACCGCGTCCTCGCCGGTCCTCTCAAACGAAAATGCGTATTCCACGTGAAGGCGACCACTGATTCCACGGGAAGGCGACCAGCCTTTCCACGGCAAAAAGACCAGTAGGCGCTTGAGGGAACGACGCGGATAACCGTGGCACGCTCGACGATTTGTCGGGGGTGCCAGTGCCGAACAACAGGTTATCCATGCGCCAGATCAAGGAAGTGATGCGCCTGCATTTCGATTGCGGGCGAAGCAAGCGCGAGGTCGCTCGCGCCATGAACCTGTCGGCGACCGCCGTCTGGGAATACCTCCAACGTGCCAAACGGGCGGAGCTTACGTTCGAGCGTGCGCAGGTGCTCGACGACGCGGCGCTCGAGACGTTGCTGTTTCCGCCCGTACCGCCGTCGCGCTGCCCGCGCCCGATGCCGAACTGGCCGCAAGTGCATCGAGAACTGAGCAAGAAGAACGTTACGTTGGACCTGTTGTGGAGCGAGTACAAGGCCCAGGAGCCCGAAGGCTACGGCTACAGTGGTTCTGCAAGCACTACGAGCGCTGGGCGGCGGCGTTGCCGGTGACGCTTCGGCAAGTCCATGTGCCGGGCGAGAAGCTGTTCATCGACTACTCGGGCAACAAGCTTGGCATCGTTAATCCCAATACCGGCGAGATCCGCGAGGCGGAGCTGTTCGTCGCCACCCTCGGTGCTTCAAACTACACGTACGCGGAAGTGACATGGACCCAGCAGTTGCCCGACTGGATCGGTTCGCACGTCCGTGCGCTGACGTTCTTCGGCGGTTGCGTGGAGATCCTGGTGCCCGACAACCTCAAATCGGGCGTTCATAAAGCCAGCTTCTACGATCCAGTCGTCAATCGAACCTACGGCGAGATGGCGACGCATTACTCCGTGGCCATCATCCCGGCACGGTCGGGCCGGCCCCGCGACAAGGCGAAAGTAGAACAGGCGGTGCTCCAGGCTCAACGCTGGATTCTCGCGCGTCTTCGTAATCAACGGCTGTTCAGCCTTGAGGAGGCCAATCGCGCCATCGCCGCGTTGCTCGTGACGTTGAACAACAAACCCTTCAAGAAGTTATCCGGCTGCCGCCGCAGTGCGTTCGAGGAGCTCGATCGTCCAGCGCTCAGGCCGCTGCCGGAGCGTCCTTACCAATACGCGCAATGGAAAGTTGCCCGTGTGGGCATCGACTATCACGTCGAGATCGACGAGCACTACTACTCCGTGTCATACACCCATGCACGCGAGCAGGTCGAGGTGCGGTACACATCCACGACTGTCGAGATCTTCCTGCGCGGGCAGCGCATTGCCGCGCACGCACGCAGCGACCGCCAGGGCCATCACAGCACGATCTGCGCGCACATGCCACCAAATCATCGCGCCGCGACCACCGAATGGAACCCGCAACGGCTGATTAAGTTGGCAACAGACATCGGTCCGCATACCGCCGCCGTCATCGAGCACTTGCTGGGTCGGCGCCAACATCCGCAGCAAGCCTATCGCGCCTGCCTCGGCGTGTTGCGCATGGGCAGGGACTACGGGCGTGCGCGACTGGAAGCTGCCTGCCAACGTGCCATCGATCTAAAAGCGCCGAGCTACCGGTTCATTGCTTCGAGGCTCAAGAATGGCCTGGAAAGCAAGGCCGAGACAACTGCTGCCCAGACCGAACTACCGCTCATGCATGCCAACGTGCGTGGGCCTTCCTACTATCATTGATCGGAGGTCGCATGTTGCATCTTCCCACCGTCGAGCGACTCCATGAGCTACGGCTGTTCGGTATGGCGGCGGCACTCGCCGACCAGCAATCTCAGAGCAGCATTGACCAGCTTGGTTTCGAAGAACGTCTTGGACTGCTTGTCGAGCGCGAAGCCAGCGAGCGCCAGTCGCGATTGATCTCCGCCGGACTACGCCGTGCGAAGCTGCGCTTCCCCGACGCGGTTGCCGAGGACATTGACTATCGCACCGCACGCGGGCTGGATCGTGCGTTGCTCGCCCGCCTGCTCACGGGTGAATGGATTCGGGAGCGGTAGAACCTGATTCTCGTCGCGCCGACCGGTCTCGGGAAGAGTTGGCTTGCATGCGCGTTGGTCAATCAGGCTTGTCGGCAAGAGTTCTCGGCTTGTTACCTACGCATGCCGAAATTCAACGAGGAGATGGCCATCGCCCATGGCAGTGGCGGCTACGCGAAGCTGCTCGCCCAGTGGGCGAAGACCGATATCCTCCTGATGGACGACCTGGCAATGGCGCCGCTGGCCGATGCGGCGCGAAGTGATCTGCTTGAAGTTCTCGATGACCGGCACGGACTGCGCTCGACAATCATCACGAGTCAGATTCCCGTTGAGAGCTGGCATGCCGCGATTGGGGACACTTGCCGACGCGATCCTCGACCGGCTGGTCCACAATGCACACCGGCTCACGCTCGCGGGCGAATCGATGCGCAAACGCCGCAATAGTTTGACCGACAAACAGGAGTCAGCGTAAAAGCAATTCAAGCCCGCGTCGCTACGCGCAACCTGGTCGTCTTCGCGTGGAATGAGTGGTCGCCTTCGCGTGGAATCGCCGGTCTTCTTCCGTGGAATACGCACCTTCGCGGCAAGAGCAGGAAAGCCGCTACGCATGTCGGTTACGCCCGCCGCGATCCACACGCGCGTGCCCGTTGGCAGGCCGATCACGATCGCACACTCTTGAGCACCGTACACAGCGTTTCGGCGTCAACCACACCATCGACCTTGATCACCGCCCGACCAATTCGAACTTCAATCGTGCCGATGGTCCTGGTTGGCTTCGCCGTCTCCGGTTCGACCGAAGATGTAGGCGTGATGGCTACCGGCGCGTCGCTCACGACCGTCACCGGAACAAGTTCGGTCGTCCCGGCAGCTTGCTCTGCACGGTAACGCCGCCGCCACTTGAACAACATTTTCGCGTTGACGCCAGGTTCCCGGGAGAGTTTCGAAACAGAGACGCCTGGTTCACATGCAGCCGCGGCCAGGCGATGTCGAAATTCAGGGCTGTGGTTTGGGCTTCCTCTACGCGTTCCTGAGGCCAGCTTCTCTTCCGATCCCAAAGTGGTTCCCGCTACTTGAAGTCTGGTCTTTACCCACATCTTTGGCGGGTTGACTTGTAAACTTCGACGCGTGATGTTAACTTCCGCCCATACGACATTTGTGGGCGATGTTCAACATTGTCTGATGCGAGCGATCCCGATGACTGGGCAAGTGTTGAGTTCGGCGCGGCGAAACTGGGTGACGCTCGCCTAACTCAGCGCTTGATCGCACTTGCAGGTAGCTTGTCGGGCGCTCCACAATGTTCTTTTCCCCAGTCGCTTAAAGGCGCGGACCTTAAAGCTGCATACCGGTTTTTTGATAATTCGAAGGTAGATCCCGATGGCGTGCTCGGATCGCATATTGGTCGAACGCTCGAACGCATGCGGGAGGCGTCGGTCGTGTTGGCTGTACAGGACACGACCGAATTCAATCTTACGCATCTGCATGCCACGGAAGGTCTAGGCCATTGCGCAGGCCATAATCCTCACGGTTTTATGATGCATAGCATGCTGGCGGTAACCCCGGAAGGGTTGCCGTTGGGTGTGTTGGGCATGAAGACCTGGACGCGTACACCCGAGGAGCGCGGTAAGGGCGAGTTGCGCAGGCGGCGCACGATCCGGGAGAAGGAAAGCGCGAAATGG
>NZ_JACSUE010000045.1:0-10649 GCF_014384845.1 Caballeronia sp. EK | reverse complement strand
CGCATTCTGCCGCAACCAGCCATGTTCCAGCTTGTCGATGCAAAGCGCCTCAAGGGTTCGCTGCTCCGGGCTCCCGCCCGCCCTTGACCCGCACAAACACCCACTCTGAATTCAAAAGAGGCTAAAATCTATCCAGCGGGATTTGAAACGGAATCGCCTACGCCAGAGGACGGTATCGCGGGGTCCGCAATCCAGTCTCCCGCTGATCCGACTCGTCTTTCAACGACGACTTGCTGACGCTGCACCTCTGCAACGTGAACGTCGGTCTCGGTAGAGACGACGGTCGTTATACGTACCTCTTCTTTGAGCAACAGCTTCAATTCGGTCACGGGCACGTACTCGAAGACGGGCACGATCAAGGTGTCGCCCTCTTGGTGCGGGGCGAACTGGGCGTCGACGAATCTATTTACTGCAACGCGTTCTACCTGCACCGTACGGCTGTGCAAGAGGACGGGAAGCTCGTGTAGCTCGGTATGAGTGACGGTTCGAACCCGAAGCGCGCCGGTCTCCTGTTCGCGAGCCGTAAGGGCGAGCCGTTCCTCGCTCGCGATCAAGGTGGCCGGTCCGCCTTCGAGATTCGGCGTCGGTTCATCGTTACCGCTCATGCCCGTCCTCCGACTCGCAAAGTTGTATCGCGCTCAGTGCGCGGGACGGCTGCCCGGTACGGTGCGTCGCGCTGAGCGCACGGCGTCGTCCTTGTATGCAGCACCACCGGCGTCCTCGAACGGCGGCTGATGGCGAAAGCCCGCAACGCCGGAAACGATTGCGATGATCGCGCCGACCACGAGCGCAGCAAACGAGAACCATGACGCACGGGCGACGCCGCGCGCTGCAGTGTCTGCGGCCTGGCGTGTGTCGGCTTCAGCTTGCGGACTGGAGGCCATGGCCGTCGCCGAGGCCACCGCGCCCTGGACCTGCTCCTTGAGTGAGCTCATCATCGTTCCACTGGCTGCGGACGGACCCGCTGCTGCGGTCGCCGTTGCGCCTGTCGACGCAATACTGCCGGCGGCGTTGACGGCGCTTCCTAAAAGCGACGTTGCGCCGTAAGCCATAACGATGATCATCACCGCCCAGGCGAGGAGCCCGTGAAGCCAGCCCAGTACCGGCGCGCAACGGCCGGCGAAGTATGAACCGATGAACACCGCGATCACCGTCATCACGATCATGTAAGCGCCCGATCCGAAGGCGAATCCGCGCGCGGGATCGGGCTGAGTAAGCGGCGACAGGACAGACGCCCCAATTGCAGTTCCGAGCACCGTGAGGATCAGATAAGCGATGAGGGAGAGGATGACCCCGGCGATGACGGCACCCCAGGAGATACGGGGAAGACCGTCTTGTGTAGTGAGCAGGCGCATTTTGAAATCCATGAAGTTAGGAAAACGAAAAAAAATGATGTTCTTGGAAATTGGTGTTGTGGTGTATAGCGCAAGGGCTATTCCCAGGTGGGTCGGACGACGGCCCGAACCCTTATCTGCAAGTTACGCCACTTGTACGAATGCAAATAGGGGGTATCCGCTCCAAGCGTGAGAATCGAAAGAATTTATTGCCCACGACGCAATGTCCAGCGTTGCACTGGAGCAAGTTCGAGTTGAGGGATAATTCAAAAGTTTGGAACGGCGGACAGCCAGCGAGGTCGCGACGGGGCGCGCTCGCGTGCTGTCGGAGTTCAACAAGCAAAAGCCCGCTCGGAAGCGGGCCTTTGCTTGTCGTTGCAGTGACTAGTCCTGAAGCAGCGGGACTGCAGATGCTTAGTGCTTTTGGTTCGGCTTGTTCATCGATTGCGCGGCCGTATCGGCGCCGGTCTTCATTGCATTGCTTGCGGCCGAGACATTCGACTGGGTTTCCTTCGCCAGGGAATCAGCCGCGTTCGCTGTCGCCTCGACCGAGGCCGTGGTCGCTTGCTTCAAGTTCGTCTCCAAGGCCACAGCAGCCTTTTCCGACGCCTCGGATGCGTGATCAACCGCAGTCTTGAAGATCTCGTTCATGTGACCGCCATATGAGGCAAACTGGCTTTGCGCCTCTCGCGCCACCTGCTCGCCTGTTGCCGAGACAATCGCAAAAAAATGCCGACTATACGATGCTGCCTTTTCCGGAACTTGCGTAAGCAATTTCGATTGCCATTCGTTCACGTCGCTGGCATTTTCAGGCGCTGGCCTGGTTACACCCTCGTTTTCGGAAATGAGCGTTCTAATGGTTTGCACATTAAGTTGCGTTAGCTTTTGAAAGCCGTCCATATACTTATCGGTCAAGCTCATCCACGCCTGGAATTTAGCTTTTTGAAATGCTGCCATTTGCTGCGGAGGAAGAAAGAACATGAATTACTCCATTTAATTTTTAGACGGGTTTGGGATTTCGGGAGAGGTGAAAAATGCGTTGCTGCATTGCACGGTGAAATTCATCCTACAGCATTAAATTCAAGCGTCAAGCCTTATTTCATTTATGCAAGAATGCAATTTGCGGTTCGTATTTTTTACGTCGCCCTTTTTTATTCCTAAGCTGGATAATTTGAAAAAGGTATAAACGACCCAATTATTATCTTGACGCGCTGCCTATTTGGCCCGCGCGTTTGCGGGCCATCTATCGTGAGTCGGCGACGGCCTCGAAGAATCGCATCATCTCTCGCGCAGCGTTCGGTCCCCGGGCGTCCGTGTGAGTGGCGTCGGGATCGCCACCCGACCAGGCGTGACCAAGCCCGTGGATCAGCCACTGTTCGCCGAAGACCTCCCCGCCGCCGCTACGTCGATACGTGCTGCGGGTATAGGGATAGCCTTGCTCCACTTGTCCGAGTTCGGTGGTAACCGAGGCGTATGCCTCATCCGTGCCGAGCATCAGGCTCCGATGCATCTGCATCAGCCCCTGAGCGTTCAGCGGATGCACCGTGGTGTCTTGATCACCGTGAAAGACGATGAGGGGCACCGCACGACAAACGCCCATCGCGTCTCGTGCGGCGCTCAGCTGGGCGGTGCAGGTTCCCGTCCTCATTGCGGTCATCGCCGAAAATGCTTCGTCGGCGACACCGAACGCCAAGCCTGAATGAATCCCGGCGGCCGAGTAAAGGTCGGGATGAGTGACCGCAAGGTTCACTGCCATCGCCGCGCCGGCCGACATTCCGGCAACGAAAACGCGGGTCGGATCGATCGCGTAGGATGCCATCACCTCGCGCGTAATTCCCGCGATGATCGAGGCTTCGCCTGAATCGCGGACCTGATCTGCCGGCCGAAACCAGTTCCAGCACCTGAACATGTTGGCACTCGTTCCCTGCTCGGGATAAACGACGATACAGCCGCCACTTTCAGCGGCCAGATTCATTCCGGTGCCGAGTGCAAAGTCATCGGCGTCCTGGCCGGCGCCATGAAGCATGACTATAAGGGAGGTGGGTGCGCCGCGATAATTCGCCGGAACGTAGACCTTGAAGTCGTGGACACCCGTCGGGTGGGAAAACCGATCCGAGAGCCATTGCGGACCCAGTTGGAGCGCGCGAGTGGTTTTCTTTTGAGCTTCCGGTGAGCACGAATCGAAATCCGCAGCTTCGACCACGTCGTTGGCGACGCGAGAAACAAACAAGCCTATTAAGGGAGACGATGAACTTTCGAAAGAAGGGTGATCCGAATTGTGCATTACGGCTGCTGCATTGATATTTTTCATTGGACTCTTTTATTCGGACTGATTTGCGCGATTGTCGAGTATCGATCGGATAATGACCCGCCACCGGTTGGTGCCGCGATATTTGAATGCATTTTTCTCGGCGAGGACAAATGCGGTGAATCCTTGGAAACCCAGGTTGGACGCGTGGCTGTTGGGAAGGTCGGGCTCGGAAGCCAATATCGTTAAAGATCGATTTGCTTTCGTAACGGCATGGATCCCGGATTTAGAACTTCGCTTAGAGATTCATCGTACCCGCGTTTACCCTTGGCGCGAAGGCGAATAAAGACATTTACGACTTTAGGTACCACAAGACATCGACATTCCGATGGGAGGTGGCAACACGGTCATCGTTTCCGGCGGCCGTCCCTGCCGCCCGTCGGGGGCTGTCCAAAAGCGCAGGTAGGCAGCAAAGACGAAACGTACCCGATTCCTTCCACGGATTGAGCGTCGCGGATCCGCATTGAACCAATCTATATCGAGCAGCAGCCAACCTCTGATCAGGCGGCAAGTGCCTAATTTAGATGATGTGAAGTACATCAGAGCGGCGGCGTCGGCGGCAAAAGGCCATAGATGCCTCGATTCGGCGATGGCTCGCATTGCTCATGAGGAGCGTAGGATCCCCCTGGTGCCTTAGCGCTGAACATTGGCTCGCGAGCATTGACAACAGGCACGTCGCGACGGATAGCAGCTTTGGTAAGGCGATCCGGACTACGAGAGAGGCCATACTAAAATCTGGAGCGGAGCCGTCGCAGAGACACAAGCGACAACAAGGCGGCCTGTACTGCGGCTCGCCGACGGAACAAGCGGCAGTTCAGCATGGTTGTCCGACCGCCCTCGTGTCAGAAAAAAATTAGGGCGCTGGCGGGTTCATGCCGCACGTCGCCAGGCCCCCAGTGAACACCAGAAAATCCGCGCGAGTGAAGGGCCGTTGAGCATTGCAATCGGCCGTTGCTTTCGCGGCAAACCAAATGGCGGCAAGGGGGCGGGTACGGCTGTTTGGGCCGCTTGCGGGGGATAAACAACGCCCGAGCTGCGAGTTTCGGCAGTCGGCCAAGTGACGTTCGTACGCTTTGACGTTCGGGCGTTGAGGCAGCCGCTCAGCCCCCGCTACCGGTCATTCAACAGGCGACCTGTCACTGTCGAGAGTTTGCAAGCCACACAGCTGTAGGAAGTGATACGTTCCGTCGTAGTAGGCGGGCGGCCTGGTCCAGTCGTTGCCGTCGCCCCGCGGGATGCATAAGACGAGGCCCTGCCGGGCCCGAGTCAGGATAACGCGATGAGCGTTCTTTAAGTAAAGCCGCCGAGTAGCGTCGTTGACCGACTGCCATTTGCTACCTTTGAACGATTTGCTTACCCACTCATGACCGTTATGGTGAAAATTGGCATCCCAGCAGACGCCGACCCAGTCTAGCTCCAGGCCTTGTACGTCGAACTCGCTAGCCACCTCCTCGAGATAGAAGGCTGAGCGTACGTCCGACGCATCATTAAGAAACCAATTAACTGGTTCGATCGGCGCTTTCATATGTATCCCAAGCGGACGCAGACGTTGTGCGCCGGACGAGGCTACTAACCCAAAGCGCTCGGAACCTCGCGCCTTTTGACGTAGCCAGTCACGCGCCACGGCGAGATCCCGGGTTAAAAAAATTGGGTAGGTTGACCGGATTTGTTCGTATGCTGTGCGCGCAGCGCTCGGCACATTATCTACGACATGGCCGATAAAGTCGGAAAGCGCCTCAGCGCGGAACGAGCGCATCGATACCGCTAAGTGTAACTGAGCGTCCTGGCGAACTCGCGAAGACTGAAGGAATCGAGGAATGTCACCGCCAGCACTGTAATCTGGCAAGGAGATGCGCGGCGAAACATGCACCACCCAATCTGGAAAGCGAGTTTCAAGAGCAGCTACCCATTCCGAAAATCCTGCCTCTCCAGTGTTAATTTCTTGCCCACCACCAATTAGACACACGATGGTGCACCAATCCTCGTGGCGGTCCATAACACTGATTAGAAACTCGGGCTCCGACATGTCAAAGTTCAACTGGCCCCGCTTTCGCTGCATGAATGCTGATGCCTGCTCGCGCGTCCAAGCTCGCTGCGCCTCGTCGAAAACCACAACTTTCTCTGCAGGCACCTCTTGGTTCGCGACGTAGTGGTCACGGAAATGATGAATGTTTTGTACAAAACTGCGAACCTCACGTTCTGCGTTCGCCTTAGAGACCTTTTCGCGAGCTGCTCTGTCTCGGGCTAAGGCTTCGCGCAAAACTGCTACCAGGGGCCCGTTGCCAGACAGAAAAACCGCGTGTTCGTCCTTATGCTCGTCTGATCGTCTCGTAGCAACGTTCAAACCAGCGAGCGTCTTTCCCGATCCCGGAACGCCGGTCACAAAGCAAATCGCTTTCGTGCGTGAGCTTTTTGCTTCATCGATTATTTCGCTCACCCTGGCGCTAGTCTCTCGAAGGTTCTTGGCGCCCGCATCGGAGCGAGCGATGTCGGCGACATTGTGAGTTCGATAGAGTGCCTGCGCCGCTTCGACAATTGTGGGAGTTGGTCTGTACCCTGAGTCCATCCAGCGCTGTTCATCCAGCGGCGGAAAGTCTCGGCTGGCAAAAATTGCGCGGAATTGGGACTGAAGGCTCGCGGCATTCGTCACTACGGGGTCAGCAACTAAATCCTTGGCGAGCACTAAGCGAGCTAGCGTCGGCGCTGAGGAGTTTGTCGATATCAAGACTGGCACAATCGGCACGAGGTGGCTCCCCTCGTGGAAGTTTTTGAAATCCAATGCGTAGTCTATAGCTTGGAGGATCGAACCTCGGTCGTGCTCGCGGGCTCCCACTTTGAACTCGAGTATGAACACCAGCCCATGCATCAAAATCACTGCGTCGGCGCGCTTACCCATGCGTGGGACATAGCATTCTAGGAAAATTCTTCCTTCGAAGGATGCGAGTGCGGGTTTCAGAATTTTTAGCTGCTCTGTCCACGCAAACCGCTGTGAACCTTCGAGTGCGTGTTGGTGATTTGCGGTGAGTACGCCGATAATCCGGTCGTCGTCGTCTCGGGAAAAGTCTTGAATCGAAGAGGAGTAGTACGCTATAACGCCCATTTAACGTCCGCGAGTAAATTTGAAACGCGAGCTGGTAGCTGCATTGAGAATGGATGTGAAAGCCATCGACATCATGCCTGAAACTGGCCGACTACCGTTTTTCCTGAACACGATGCGGCAAGCCGCGTTAAAGGACCAGCCAAGATATGCCTTCGACGCTTTGATTTACGCTGACCTTGCAGTGCGATATCTTAGTCGGAAATCGGACGTGGTGGCCTGTAATATCGACTAAAGGTCTTTGACGTTGGACTTAGCCCATTCGCCTTTGAGAGGCGACACGGGATGCGAACTACGGCGACTCGAAACTGCGAAGTTGGCCAAGGCAAGATGCGGCTGTCCAAACGCCGTGAAGCCGCCGGCGTCGGTAACCCACCGTATTGCAGAGGTTCGAGAGGGTGTCGTCGAACGTCGGCTTCGGGTCGATTACAGGCAATCGCGCACGCGAATCCAAAGGCAATGGTAAATGGCCGGGCGGTGACGGTCGGTGGTCTAAGGTTTTCGTGAGGTCGCGAGCCGCCCGATTCTGTACATCCGGAAATCGGTTGAAGACTCGGTGCCAGATCGCAGCTAGGACCGCCCGCTGAGGGCCCACATATGTCGCGCAGGGCTCGACTTACCGTCGTCGCTTTTTGGAGTCGACCACTTGGGCAACGCGGAGCGTCGCGGCAAAGGAGATTAAGCGTCTTGTTAATAAGTCGGCCGATCGCGTCGAAACTGAGGCAATGTCAATCTGCGAAGTCTGGGCCTTCAGCGGCTGGAATGGTCGGCACAGTGCAGGCGAAACCGCCGTTCTGGGGTGCGAGATCTCCGCGGCTTCGCCAGAACCGCGCAGCGAAATCGAATAAGACAATCTGGCGGAATCATAAATGGAGGAGGTCGCATTGCAGTCGCTGCGCTAGTCGTGCGGGCACCTGCTCCAGCCATGCTATTGCTTCACAGCTCGCGTCGCTTCGCGGTCGCGGTGTTCGGTTCCTTGGAAGCCCTGTTCAGACTGCCCAGCTATCAAGTGAGCCACTACGAGAGACGATCGGCCATGGATCCCAGACCGCTTCTCAATGAATATTCCTTAGTTATCCAAGCTTACCAGTTCTTAGAGCTTTTCTAAGGATGCATAGTTCGCAGTGGGATATGCATCCTGGTGAAGTTGAGCCTAGCCCCCAGCTTATAGGGAGCCTTCAGACCCAACCCGCCGCATCTATGTTGATGCACCCCGGAGCTAGCGTCGCCCGTCAGCCGTTCGCCTAAAGGCGCTAACTTCGCCACCTTGCCCGGTGTCTCAAGACTATCCCACAGTCCCGTGGTGTCCTGCGGCCGCTGTCGTTATGTCTCCGACCAGCCACGCGGCGGTCCTTAGTCAAAGACTGCTTCCAGTATATGTTGGCTTCATCGGCATGATTTGTGGTCGTGGGTATCCACACGAAAAGGTCTCGTTGCCATGCGGTAGTTTTCGTTGAAACTCGGACTCAATCGCTGAGGCGTCGTTGTCATGCACCGACCTACGGATGTTTCAATCGGTCAAGTCGAGGCCATACATCGTCGGTCGACATATGCTTCGATCGTTCGCCATCGCTTGCAAGAAGGAAGAGCGACTACACGCTAGACTACGGCTTCTAGGAGCGGATTAACACTCGCTTGATAGGCGAGTCGGCACGAACTCAATGAACCGGCAGAGCATTAATAATGGAAGAAAAGAAAAGAGCCGCGATGGGGCGCCTCGAGCGAGGCGGCCGACTACGCTTATCGACTTTGTCTGGCGCATGACGCTTCGCCTCGCGCGCGAAGCAGTTTTTTCAATAGAGGACCGGTCGAGCGCGAAGCGAACGTCTGTTTGGAACTGCCGGTGGCCCAGTCGGAACGCAAGGGATTCAGACTTATCGATACGGCATGGCGTCGAGCCAGCGTTGCTCGTCGTTGGATCGCTCTATCAGCATGTCGAGGAGTAGTCGAACCTTGGCGCTTAGCTGCCGCCGATGGGGGTAGAGCGCAACGATCTCCAACTCCTGTGTTCGGTAGTCGGGCAGCAGCGGAACGAGCGCCCCGGAAGCTAGAAGATCGGAAACAAGAAACGGGGGGCACAGCCATAACCCGAGTCCGGCAGCAGCAGCTTCGCGCATGACCGAAATGCTGGCCGTCACCAGATTGCCCGAAACGCGAACGCTCTTTGGTTTGCCGGTGGAATCGACAAAGTGAAACTCATTGCGAAAGATCGAGTGGGCGTAAATCAAGCAGTTATGGTCGAGCAGGTCGGTCGGACCGCGGGGCGTGGAGTGAGCTTCGAGGTAAGCCGGCGAACAGCACAACAGGTAACGCCATTTCGCCAAGGTCCGTCTAATCAAGGTCGAATCGGGCGGCGATGCCGGCATTATCGATAGGTCGAATCCCTCCCGCACGGGGTCGATCATGGCGTCGATCTGAAAATCCAGCGAGACTTCCGGGTAGTTGCCCAGAAAGCGCGTCACGACCGGAGCGATGAATCGGTCCAGCGAATGATGGCATCGCACGTGAAGCCGGCCGCGGGGCGTCACCTGCAAGGCGCTGGTTATCTCGTCCGCTTCCGCTAGATCCAGCAAGATCTGTGAGCAGCGCTCGTAATACTCGCGACCTATCTCGGTCAGACTGACACGGCGCGTGGTGCGGTTCAACAGACGCACGCCAAGACTGTCTTCGAGTGCCAGGACGTGATTGCTGACCGTCGTTATAGAGAGGTCGAGTCTGCGTGCGGCAGCAGTAAAGCCGCCGCTTTCGACGACACGGACAAATGCTGTGAGGCTGGCCATCCGATCCATGCATTCCACCAAATTTTCAATTCACAGCGAGAGCCGCATCAGTGCCAGAGTGTGGAGCGCGTCAATCAGGGCCGCGACTTTTTCGCGTTGCCTGAAAGTCTATCAAGATTGAGGGGAGTTATCTCGTCCGAATAAAAGCTTATGCTGCAGTAAATGCGGACGAACGTTCCTTCACCTACGAAAAGGAAGGACAGGGCTCTCGCATGCCCACGCATGAGAGGCGGATCATCCGTGTGAACAAAGTAGCCTACGCGGTCAGCGCGGTCCACCCAGTGATGTGCATGAGCCCAAGGGCACTGAAGCATCGGAAAAGCGCGATCGCTGGTCTTCCAACCTCAAGCACTAAACAAAAGGAGTTCTCAAAAGACCGGACTTGCCAACCCCGAGCGCTAATGCAGAAGGGGCAAAAATGCTACCTATGCTGGAAAACTCGTGCAAACCATCGCCGACGACAACGTCGGCCGCTTGTTATTTTCGGAGCGGTTATGGAATGGAACGACAGCATGACGCTCGGCTACGAATCGATGGACCAGGTCCATCGCGAGTTCGTGGGGTGTGTCGCGAACCTGCAGAAATGTGCCGACGCGGACGTGCCAGCGATGTTGGATCGAATGATCGAGCATCTGCGCTCGCATTTTTCGGAGGAAAATGAACTCATGACAAAGCACGAATTTCCTCCGAAAGAATGCCATATTGACGAGCACGCCGCGGTGTTGCGCTCTGCCGCCGAGGTAAGACTGTGCGTCGAGCGCGGCGACTATGCGGAAGCGCGCTCGTTCGCCATTGCCTTGGCCAGGTGGCAACCGTGCAAAGCGATCAGCCTTGGACTCATGCGTCTGGTTGCTGCGCCTTTTGCCCTTCAAGTCGCATGAGTTGCCGCTATGGCAGTCCCGATCGCCACTGTCCTTGCGTAGAAAGATGGTATGGACGCCTCCCTCCCGGATCGGTAAGGCGAGGCAGCAGCAACGGCGGGGCACTCGCCATAGCTGACAGCAGCGGAGTGCCAAACTGGTGGTGTTGAAAACGACCACCGAGGGTTAGGAGGACCAGAAATGAAGACTACGACATTCGGCGTGGACTTAGCAAAGCGCGTGTTCCAAATTCATTGGGTTGACACGGAG
>NZ_JACSUE010000044.1:0-10714 GCF_014384845.1 Caballeronia sp. EK | reverse complement strand
GACGGCTGCGACGATGTGAGGATGAAACAAGCTAATCTTGGGTTCGATTTGACGACCAAACGTACGCGTAAGCGCCAGTTCCTTGACGAGATGAATCGGGTTGTTCCGTGGGCCAAGCTTGTTAAATTGGTCACGCCACACGCGCCCGGGGGCAAGAGAGGACGACCGCCATTTGCTGTCGAGACGATGCTGCGCATCCACCTCATGCAGCAATGGTTCACGTTGAGTGATCCCGCGATGGAAGAGGCGCTGCATGACGTGCCGCTGGTGCGCGAGGTGCAGGCGATTCATGCGCAGATGCGGCAAAGCTATGGCAGTCGGCGCATATCGCAGGAAATGAAGCGTCGGGGCCATGCGGTGGGACGCGAGCGTGCGCGTCGCCTCATGCGCGAAGGCGGTGTGCAGGCGCGGGTACGTCGCACGCATCGTTATGTGAAGCGCACGCAAGCATCGGCGATTGCGCAAAACCGGCTCGATCGGGCATTCACCGTGACGGTTCCAAACCGGTTCTGGGCGGGCGACGTGACGTATATCTGGACGCAGCAGGGCTGGATGTATCTGGCTGTGGTGATCGATCTGTATTCCCGGCGTGTAGTCGGCTGGGCGACCTCAGGTTCCTGTGACACGTTCTTGGTGATTGGCGCGTTACAGGTCGCACTTCAAACGCGGCGTACCGAACCGGGATTGATGTTCCACTCGGACCAAGGAAGCAACTATGCGAGTTTGACGTTCCAGCAGTTTCTTAAGGAGCACGAGATCGTGCCGAGCATGAGCCGCAGAGGAAACTGTTGGGACAACGCCGTCGTCGAGCGCTTCTTCTGTACGCTCAAAGGAGAATGCATCGGCGAGCACGCATACCGTGATCACGCCGAGGCTCGCGCCGATGTGCTGACTTACATCTTGATGTACTACAACCAGGAACGCTTGCACTCGGCCGCGCGTCACATGCCGCCGGCCGAGTTCGAGGATTTAAAGGTGGAAACTGCGTAATCGGTGTCCAAGAATACTGAACCACTACAGATGCTAGTTTCTTTTTGCGTTTCATAGATGCCGGAACCTCTCGACCGAGTAGCTGATTCTTTTAGTTATACAGCGTTGGCCGGCTCACACCGGCTTTCTCGGCAACCACGCGTGCGCTTTGGTCTCTGATGCACAATCCAATGACTGCTGCCTGCTTTACCTTTTGTGATTTTGGAACGCTTCCGGCGGCTCGGCCAACAATACGTTTTTGATTTCTGGACACAGTTCTTCGATCCAGGCCGCGAGCGTCTCGCGACTCGGATAACCCAAAGCCCTCAAAGTTGCGGTAGCACAGCGGCCATGACTCAAATAATGATTGACAGCCACCTTCTTCTGCTCATCGGAATACCTCGGCCTTGAACAAACATAGCCCGCCCGTAGATCGTGGCACTGCTCGTATTCGCGATGCCAGGCCTTGAGAGAGTTCTTGGTCGGATAGCCCAACTGCCGAATGGTAGCTCCGATGCGCTTGCCCAGCTTCAGCTAAAGTCGAACCGCTCGAATGCGAGCTTCGTATGAGAACATGAACTACCTCCAGGTAGTCCAAGATTTTGTCCCCCCCTCGGACGGCGGGATCGGACATAGCCGTTGCCGGATGACGTCATGATCGCTGGCAGGAAATTCATCGCTGCCTCGTCAGAGAACTGTATCTGCTTATTCTGGCCGACTTGGCCGATTCAGCCCGACATAAAAGCGTCGACGTGCCGACTGAAAGTCTGTGGGGTTCGCTGAAGGTGGCACGCATGCATGGCCGGCGCTTCGCCACACGGCGTGCCGCGATGGATGAACTAACTGATTGGCCGAGCTTTTACAATGCACGACTGTAGATTGTCACTTACGATGGCCGACCGGGCGACAACTATGTTGGCCGGTCGACGGGGTTAGTTGTCGCTGCTCGACTCAGCATAGTTCTCGCTCCTTCCGATTCGGGGTGGGGTAATTGACGCCGCCGCGCGTGCTTGTTGTGGTCGGCACTGCGACGCCGGTAGCTTTCCACGTTCATCTCGAAGATCGTCGAGTGATGGATCAGTCGGTCGATGGCGGCGACCGTCATTGAGGGATCGGGGAAGACTTCATTCCAGCCGGAGAGCGCCGCGTTGGCCGTAATGAGAAGGCTTTGGCGCTCGTATCTTTCCGCAATCAATTCGCACAGCACGCTCGTTTCGGCCTGGTCCTTTCAGACGTACGACTGGTCATCCAGGATGATCAGATCGAAGTGATCGACCGTGGCAAGCATTGACGGCAACTGAAGGCTTTGGCGTCCCGCCTGCAGCTCCTGCACGATTTCGCCGGTGCGTGTGAACAGCACCCGGTACCCGGCGTCGATCAGCGCATGGCCAATGCCGGAGCCTAAATGCCTTTCCCGGCACCCGGTGGCCGAAACAGGAGGATCGTGGCGGCTTTCTCGAGCCACGAGTCGCCGCTCGCGAGCGCCATTACTGTGCCTTGGACACCATTGGTACCAAGCCGAAGTCGAAGGCCTCGAGCGTCTTCCTTGGATCCAGATGCGATTCGACCCGATGCTGCTCGAAGCGCCGTTTCGCACGCTCGACCGGTTCGTGCTCGAGCAGCGCGCCGAGCAGGCGCGTCGATGCCCAGCCTTGGAGTGCTCGGTGAACTCGGCCCATAGCCGCGCTATTGTCGGCAAGCGCAGCTCGGTGATCGAATCATTCTCCGGCACACTGAAGAGCAAGTTGGCCTATCGTCGGCGGTTCGCCGCTCGGCCGCAGGCGCAGCAAGAGATGAAGGCATATACTGAGATCTTTTATAACCAGCAGCGGATACAAGCGCGCTTTGACCATCTGTCTCTCACCGCCTTCACGCAGCCTTTCTCCTTGAACAAGATCGCTAATTAACCCGTTGGCGTCCATGATTCCGACCCACCTCAGGATGGCAAGTTCGATAGGAATTGGCTCAAAGGCGCACTCTGCGACGCGGTTCACGCGGTTCTTTGCAGCGCGGGCCACAACCTGCGCATGATCCTCAGATAGCTGTGGATTTATTGCGCCCTTTTGCTCCTCGCTTTACTCAAACGCTCAGCTGCACTGCGCTTACTCCCACGACAGACGGCACCACGCAAACCAAATCATTCAGGCCCGACTACGTAGCGCTTGACCGGTGGCGGAGCAAATGAGTGCGAGCGGGCCGCATCTCGTGTCTTCAACATCTCTTGATAACGGCGCAAGCCGTAAGTCGTGCCCCTCGATGTCGCCAGAAGCCGTCTCATCAGGATCTAACAGCGCCCCAGATATTGCCGTCCGGCTTTAAGCACTCTTGATGGAAATTCCAAAATGTAGATTCAAATTTCGGACCAAGTCTACGTCTCCCGTCCAAAGCGACGGCAGTGTGCGCTTCGAACAATTCCTTCATTGCACGGAGTTCTTCTGACGCATCATCTTCCTGGCACATTTCCCAAATCTTGTCGTCAATACCGGCCTTAAGATAAGAAGACTCACAATCGCGACACACTGCCCCCTCAGTCTTGAGAAGCATCACTACGGAATTATAGTCCGCAACCTCCCGACTCCCACTCACTTTATCGGCACCAGTTAATTCTATATCTAACACTCCGAAGACTTCAATATGGTCTACCTCTCTATTCAGGGAGGACCAGAAATCTACCATACGCATTCTCTCGATTACGACTACTCTTCCATCGAAAGACACTTTCAAATCAAAATCTCCGCCCGCAAGATTCCTAACTTCAGCGATCGTCAATCTTTTATCGCCGATTTGCAACTCAACCTCCTGAAATTGCTCGGGCGCCTTCTTTGCCATTTCATGCCAGAGATCTTTCAAGGCTTGATCGATCGCTGCCCCCTTTTTATCTATATTTACGGCCTTAACCAGACCGTATATTCCAAAGGTTAGCATTGAAAGAAGCAAATCCCTGATTCCTCCCGCATCGGCGTAGCTCGCCCCTCGCTTAGCCATATGCGAAGACCTGGAAACATCGCGCGTCTCTGCATTTTGAATTCCGCTCAACGCCCTCACTATGGTTCGACCCGTCACCAGACTCATCCCATCTCTCCAGATTACACTATATTCTTTGCGCCACGCGCTCATCGCGGTTTGCCAGCTTTCGATGCCTCGCCAACGAAACCATTCCATTGTATAACATCGGCTGCGACATGCTTTTCAAAAACGATAGTGTTTCTGTAAATTGGATTTCTGTCGTCTACCGGTGGGGCCTTAGCGCGAATATGTGCGCTCTGAGCGCGCGAAGCATTTAAGCCCGCTTGCTCTGACGAGCTTACAGAAGCCAGGTTCCGCCGAATCAGCCGCAATAGTAACCTGCACCCAATCCTAAGCCGTGCTCAAGAGGCGTTGACTTGGCGCTGATCAGCTACGCGCCAAGGCGCGAACTCTGAGCTTGCCCGCGAAAAAGGGATCCCTTGCTGAGTGCGTAAAACTCATGCAAGGAGGAAACAAGGATGGGTAATCCGAGAGAACTGTACACGCAGGAATTCATGATCGAAGCCGTGCGCATGGTGCGTGGCGGCCAGAGCATGGCGGCCGTAGCAAAAATACTGAGCATCAGTCCGAAGACGCTGCACAACTGGGTAAAGGCCGATAGCGCTGGCAAGCTGGCCGCGCGTGTGGAAGAAGCTGCTTGCCCAAGGCGTTCGCGTCAGCAAGGATCGTGTCCAGCGACTCATGAAGCTGCACGGCATCAAGGCGAGGACCAAACGCCGGTTCAAGGCCACGACCGACAGCGACCACAGTCTGCCGGTCGCCCCGGACCTGCTGCAACGTGACCTCTCTCCCGCTCGCCCGGATCAGGCCTGGAGTACGGACATCACCTACCTCTGGACTGACGAAGGCTGGCTTTACCTGACGGTCATCCTCGACCTGTTCAGCCGTCAGGTGGTGGGCTGGTCGATGCAGCCGCACATGCGCACGGAGCTGGCGTCCAACGCGCTGCGTATGGCGTGGTTTCGCCGCCGGCCGGAAGCGGGCCTGATCCTTCATAGCGACAGGGGTAGCCAGTATTGCAGTCGTGACTTCCAGGACCTGCTCAAGGGCTACGGCATGCGTAGCTCGATGAGCCGTCGAGGCAATTGCTCGGACAACGCGCCGACCGAAAGCCTGTGGGGATCGCTCAAGCGTGCCCGCATTCTCGGTCATCGCTTTGCGACGCGTCGAGAAGCGATGGACGAGGTTATCGACTGGCTGAGCTTCTACAATCATTCGCGCTTGCACTCGACGTTAGACTACGTCAGCCCGATGCAATTCGAGCAGGACTGGTACGCCGCCCAGAACCAACGGGTGGCATAATCTCCGCTCAGTTAAGGGATCCGAAACTCGCGGGCAATGTCACTCGTCAATGCCGCCGAGTGCTCAGTCGTGTCTGCGAGCACGAGGCACATATGTGCCTCCCGTCGAGCCCATTGAGTTTCGCGGCGTCGAGAAAGCGCATTTTGCTGCAGCGCCGCCAAATAACATGGCGATCGGTTTCGCCAAACGGATCGCATGGGCACGATGGCTTACGCGGTCTTATCAGCGGCATCCCTTACGCCTCGCAGTCCGTCAGTTGTTCCTGTGGGTCTTTGGGATCGAACCTCCTTGCACCAACATCGCCGGAAGAAAAGCCAATATCAGGTCAGCCTCACCCGTCCCCTCGATCACGCAGTACGTCACCGCCATCGACGCAAACGATGGACGCGCGGCGAGACGTGAGACAGCCCCTCATACGATGCCGTCGTCCCAGTCGGAACGCCTCTTGCCCCAACAATTTCCAACCCTGTTCTTAGAGGTTTCATAAAAATGAGACCGGTTCTCGAAGACCCGCAACGATGACATCATGTAGCTTAGTCGCACACCTTCGTCCGCCCTGTGCGCTTCACGCGCAACGTCGATTATATCTTTACGCGAATAATTCATGACTATATCAATGAACACCCTCTCTAGGGCCTTTGGCGACTCCTCCCTCCACTACGACCGCCTGACCACTAGGCGTATTGCCGCAGAAGGATCTCACTTCGGAAGCGCCGGAGGGGTAAAAGATCTCATTCTCTCGATGCTGACATTCGGGATCTACGGTTTTGTAAAAGCTGCAGAAATGCAGAAGAAGCACGATGCTATCTCGCGGTTGGTCGTGAACCTCTACAGGCAAGCCGAATCAAATCTAAACGAGACGACCATTTTCACGCGCGTCGACGGTGAAGAGTTGGTCGTTTCGGACGATAGCGTGCGTGATCAGCCTCAAATCACAATCCGGTTCCAAGGTAAAGTCATCACAATTGTGGGTATGGACCTTTCTGCCTTTCGGCGCCATTTGCACGACGAAGTTCACGAAAACCGTTCTAATCAAATTTATTTGGAGTTTCAAGATTCACGTAAAATCGAGTCGGATTCTCCGTTGGGACTCATGCCGCCTTTGGTTAAGGATCACATTTTTGAGCACCTATCTTCCGAAGACATGTTTGCGCTTATCCGAGTCAATCAAGAGTTTGCCACCTTCGGCGCTCGCGAGCGTGCCACCGCTGGTAGATTGAAACAACAGGCTGAGATTGCCAGCACCTCCGATGATTTCACGAATGTCCTCCATGACGTGCAGAAACTACCGCCTGGGTATCAACGGACGCCGCTGACCATACTTATCGATCGAATCGCCAATCTACCTCCAGATCAGCGCGTGGCAAACTTCAATCGGCTCCTGGCTGCCATTAAGCGGCTCAATACGGATGACAAAGCCCGATTGTTGACCACCCTCGCCCGCTATATCCGCTGTCTGCCTGGTGAAGAAGAGCGAAAGGAGGCGACTGAGAGCACTTTGAATACTACGGAGCAGCTTGCCGGAGACCCACTCAACGCGGCCGACACATCTCGATTGCTGACGGTCCTCGCCGACCAGCTCGTCCGGCTGCCTTCCATAGAATGGACGCAGACCTTTGATCGAATTCTGAAAAATGTTAAGCAGCTCGACAAGGCCCACCAAGGGCAACCATTGGCTGCACTCGCTGAAAAGATCCCCTTCCTCCCTGTTTCGACGCGGAACGATAACTTCACTCGTATCCTGGCCGATATTGAGCAACTCGATGTCGGCGGCCGGACACGACTACTCAAAGCGCTGTCCCCTCAGATCCGCGCGCTCCCTGGATGTAAGTTGGAATTCTTTGACCGTTTGCTGACTGCTGTCGAGCCGCTCAACGCGACCGACCAAGCCGAACCCCTGACCAGTCTCGCCCTAGTAGTATCTGAACTTCCTCCGGAGAAGAGTTGGGTATCCTACAAACGCATCTTACATGCTATTGAACAACTCAACGAGCGCGACCAGGGTGATCCTTTGATGGCACTCGCCGGCGTAGTCTACAAGGTGGCCAAGGTGAAGCCACGAAAACAGAAAGATGGAACCGTTATTCCCTTTTTGGAAATTGTGCGGTTACTCGGTGATTTTGATCGCCGGAGAATCGGTAAGGCGCTCGCTCGCAACCTCCCAACTTACTGGCATCCATTCGAAAAGACGCGCGCCAGAATTCAAATCGAGAGGTTTTTGGAAGTGAGTTTGTGAGATTATTCCACCAAGACAGCCCCTTACCCTTTGGATAAGGGGGCCCGGGTGTCTGGCGTTTGGCGTCAACTACAAACGCCGCCGACGACAACTAACATTGCCGCCCTATGCTGCTACCGAGGCTGACACTGTCGGCTTCGCGCCGGCAGCATTTGTCCGATAGCTTTCAACGCTCATCAGGTCGAGAACGACGCTGTGATGAACGACGCGGTCGACGGCCGCGAGCGTGGTCATCGGATCCTTAAAGATGCGCTCCCACTCTGAGAACACGAGGTTTGTGGTGATGACGATGCTTTTGCGCTCGTGGCGCTCGGCGAGCGGCGTGAACAGCACCTCCATTTCGTCTCGATCATGCTGGAGGTAGCCGATGTCATCCAGAATGAGGCACTCGAAGCGATCGAGCTTCGCTAGCTCCCGCGGCAAACGCAGATCGCGCTTTGCTGCCAGTAGCCGCTGCACCAAGGCACCCGTTGGTGTGAACAGTACCGGGTATCCGACCAAGAACTCTCTCAAGGCCTGGCATCGCGAATACGAGCAGTGCCACGATCTACGGGCGGGCTATGTTTGTTCAAGGCCGAGGTATTCCGATGAGCAGAAGAAGGCGGCTGTCAATCATTATTTGAGTCATGGCCGCTGTGCTACCGCAACTTTGAGGGCTTTGGGTTATCCGAGTCGCGAGACGCTCGCGGCCTGGATCGAAGAACTGTGTCCAGAAATCAAAAACGTATTGTTGGCCGAGCCGCCGGAAGCGTTCCAAAATCACAAAAGGTAAAGCAGGCAGCAGTCATTGGATTGTGCATCAGAGACCAAAGCGCACGCGTGGTTGCCGAGAAAGCCGGTGTGAGCCGGCCAACGCTGTATAACTGGAAGAATCAGCTACTCGGTCGAGAGGTTCCGGCATCTATGTAACGCAAAAAGAAACTAGCATCAGACCATCAGCGTGCGGAGCTGGAACAACAGGTCGAATCGCTTCGATGCGACATCCGACAGCTGCAGCTTGAGCACGATAGTCTGAAGAAGGCGAACGAATTGATAAAAAAAGGAGCCTGTCAGATTTTTAGTGTGCCGAGGTCATGAGACGATAACGGGAATAACGTCCTATGACCGAAGCAACCGTGACAAAGAAGAACAAGAGCACAAAGGCACGGAAGCTGTTTTCCGATGAGCTAATTGACCAATTGCTTGCCCAAGTTCAGGGCAAGGATGCCGAATCGGTCCTGGGCGAATCGGGTCTGGCCGGCCAACTCAAGAAGCGGCTGGCCGAACGCATGCTCGCGGCCAAGCTGAGCCACCATCTGGAAGCCGAGACCGAGCAAGGCAAGGCTGGCAACGACCGCAACGGCACTAGCGCGAAGACGGTCCTGACGCCCAACGGCGAACTGAAGCTGGATATTCCGCGCGACCGGCAGGCGACGTTTGAGCCGCAACTGGTTGGCAAGTATCAACGCCGGCTGCCGGGTTTCGACGACCACGTCATCAGCATGTATGCGCGCGGCATGAGCGTGCGCGAGATTCAGGGCCATCTGCTGGAGCTGTACGGGCTGCAGGTGTCGCCCGATCTGATTTCGACGGTCACCGACGAGGTGCTGGCTGAGGTCGAGCAGTGGCAGCAACGCCCGCTCGAGGCGATGTATCCGATCGTGTACTTTGACGCGCTGCGACTGAAGATCCGCGACGAAGGCACCGTCAAGAACAAGGCTGTCTATCTGGCGCTGGGCATCCGCGCCGACGGTCGCAAGGAAGTGCTGGGACTGTGGATCTGTCACGGGGCGGCGTAATGACGCCGGGGATGGGCGGCGTAATGGCGCCAGCAGAAACGGGGTAAAACGCGGACTCGAACGGTTTCAAGATTGCGGTTTTTTGCCGTTTTTGGCAACCGCATTTTCGCCGTTGTCGGGCATCGGTTTGGGCTTGCGGAAGCTCTCGCCCTCGATGACGACACGATAGGCGCCGTGGCGCAGGCGATCGAGCGTTGCAGCTCTAAGAACGCGGTTGTCGGGGAAGGCGTCGCCCCATTCGCTGAAGTCCAAATTTGAAGTCAAGATCGAGGCTGCGCGCTCGTACCTTTCAGCGATCAGGTCGTGAAAGTCCTCATCGTGGGGTGCACGAAGGGGCTTGAGCGCGAAGTCGTCTACGATCAGCAGTGGCACACGCACGAACTGCTGAAACTTACGTTCGTATAGATCAGTGGCGCGCGCTGCATGCAGCTTCTTGAGCAGATCGGTCTGGTTGATAAACAGCACATCGCGACCTTGGCTCGCAGCACAGTGCCCGAGCGCCTGTGCCAAATGCGACTTGCCGACGCCTGTCTGGCCGACCATCAGAACGCAGACCTTCTCGTCGATGTATCGACCCGTCGCAAGGTCGTGAAGGTGCGAACGGTTTAGTTTAGGCAGTCGGTCGAAGTCGAAGGTCTCGAGCGTCTTGCCCATCGCAAAGCCGGCGCGGGCAAGACGCGCGCCGAGCTTCTTCTGCGCACGTCGTGCGAGTTCGTCATGCAGCAACATGGCAAGGAACTCGGTGTAGGCGAGTTGCCCATCGATGGCCTCCCGATTGCGCTGTTCGAGGGAGTCCAGGATGCCAGACAGTCGCAACTGCCTGAGGATGGTATTCAGTTCGGGACTTGGATTCATGGCGTTCAATGCAGTAGAAAGGACTGGAGATCGCGGCCGAAGCGGCCACCGTTCACGTAGGTGTCGGCCGGTTCCGTCGCCTGTGCCGTCGCTGCTGGCTGGCCGTCCAGTCCCTTGTCGAGAATGACCTTAACGGTGCGATACTTCGGGCTGGAGAACGTGAGTGCGCGCTCGCAGGCGGCGTTCAGGCGCGCGTCGCCGTACTTCTCGCGTAGACGGACGAGACCCAGTCGCGCAATTGCCGGCTCGCATCGGCCAGATCCCTGAATTCGCGTAGCAGTACGAAAGCTTTTTTTACGTATTTGACTCCAGATTCAACAATTCCTTTTTTAGCAGGGTCGTGCGGCGGACATGCGTCGATCCGGAATCCATATCCCTCAGCAAGCGCGGCATAGGAGCGCTGGACTGCAGGCTCATATCCAATCGAGCACCCGTGTATGGGCGCCAGGCACTGCGCCGCTGCCTGCCGAGCCATCCAGCGGCAAGCCTGGCCGACCGAGAAGTCTGCAGCGCCGTGTACCGCGGCATGAACCGGCATCGGTCAAGG
>NZ_JACSUE010000043.1:0-11113 GCF_014384845.1 Caballeronia sp. EK | reverse complement strand
GCCATAAACTTGGAATACGTTCTTCGCAATATCAAGGCCGATGGTAAGCGCAGGCATCTCGAGTCTCCCAAAAGTGGCTTCGGAAGTGTGCGCCCCGGAGGGGGCGGGAGTCCATACCATCAGACTCGATCGCGGGCGTGCCCGCCGGCCCCGATGGATTTCGCCGCAAAGGTCCTAATCTAAAAAGCGGACTTGATGTCCGAGTAATGTCTCAGGCTTGCCTTTGCGCGGTCCAACCTGTCTTACCATCGTTCAATCTACCTGTGCAACCGTGGATGGGTTCGAATCTGCGTAGCTTGCGTTACGGCATGGGTGGGGCTTGATACGTTCGTCCATAGGCTAGGAGAGCCCAAATCGTGCGTGCCATCTTATTGGCGAGTGCGACGGCAACGACGTTCGTTGGCCGTCGAGCCAACAACAGCCGCAATCGCTCCGGCAAATGCTTTGAGCTTGAAATCACCGCTCGAGCACCGTGAATCAGCAGCGTTCGAAGATACACGTCACCACGTTTGCTGATGCCTCCAAGCTTCGGTTTGCCTCCGGAGCTATTCTGTCGCGGCACCAAACCGAGATAAGCAGCGAACTCTCGCCCGGAGCGGAACGACTTCGCCTGTCCAATCGCGGATACTGCAGCGGTCGCAGTAAGAACACCGACGCCGGGAATTTCGGAGATGCGACGACATGCTTCGTCGTTGCGCCGCCATTCCTGAATGCGACGTTCGAGCAGTTCGATCTGCTCGTCGAGGATGCGAAGCCGCGAGAGTTGATCTTGCAGACTGTCCGTCAGCATGACCGGAAGCTGGTCAGCTAATGACGCTAGAGCCGCTTTTGCAGCCTCAATCGATGGGCGACGGCCTTGTGGCAGTACGATGCCGAATTCGTAGAGCAATCCGCGAAGCTGATTGATCTGCATGACGCGAATTCGGACGAGTTGCTGACGGACCCGGTGCAGCGCAAGCATGGCCTGCTGATCTTCGGTCTTGACCGCGACGAAACGCATGCCAGGGCGCTGGGCAGCCTCCCAGATTGCGGCGGCATCAGCCGCGTCGTTCTTGTTCGACTTCACGAACGGACGTACGAACTGAGCCGCTATCAGGCGCACATCGTGGCCGAGTCGTGCCAGAGTTCGGGCCCAATGATGCGCGCTGCCGCAGGCTTCCATGACAACCCGGCATGCCGGCCGGTTCGTGAAGAACGGCACGAGTTGCGTACGTTTAAGCGCCTTGCTGTATATCGCGCCGGTCTCAGTATCGACGTAGTGAATCTGGAAGACGCGCTTGGCCAGATCGATGGCAATGGTCGAGGATTCCATCTGATTCTCCTTTGCGGCGGACATGCCGAACCAGCAATGTCCCACGCTCCGGTCAACGGAGCTCGGGCGACGGCTGACCGTTAAGGCGGGAGGCGACCATTCCATCTAAAAAGCTCTGACAATCAATGTCACGGCCAGATTGAAATGTCGGGGTACGGGCTAAATACAGATGTCGTATCGATCCAAGCATTTTGCTCTCACGCAGTGTTGAAGAAAGCGGGTTGAACGGGCAGGGCGCGGGTGCATGGACTTCACCGTTTATTGACCGCTGAGCTGTCTTTTACTGACGCGGCACCGCGTTTGTGTTCATGCAGCGCCTTCATCGTTGCCTCCAGGTCCTGTTGCGTGAGCTCGCGCTGTTTTTTCGTGCCGGATGCGCGGCGTGGCGTGCGTACCTCCGCGCCGCGATGCGTGCGCGAGGGCGCCGTGCCGATGCTGCGGTTGTCGCGCTGAGCCTGCACCGTCTGCGCCAACTCAAGCACGTGCGCGAGACGCTTGCACTCAACGATCGCGCCCGGATCGACCTGGTGAGACGGTCGTACTGCCGGCATACCAGCGCCCGCTCGCCGGCCCGCAACTGCGTGCGCCCGTCGGGATACTCCCACACCTCGATGTCACGGTGGATCAGCGCGCGGTTTGCGTCGGTATCGTCCAGCAGATACAGCACGCGGTCGTACTGCACGGTGAGCGTCTTGGTGACCCGTCGCGCTTCGCGCCACGTCAGCGCCCGTTCCAGACTCTCGTCGGTGCGCAGCGAACGATGCGCGTCATAGTCGCTTCGCGGTGGCTTGGCAAAGCGCGCGTTGTAGTCGGCCATGAAACAGGGCGCATACGCGTTGGCTTGCTCCAGAGTGCTGATGCCGCGCAGGCGTAGCTCCTTGACCAGACGATCCTGCAAGGTCAGATGCGCGCGTTCCACGCGCCCCTTGGCCGGGCTCGAGTTGGCGCAGAAGGTGTCGATGTTCAACTCGAACATCGCGCGACCGAATTGCGTGATGCTGTGGCCCGTCTTGCCTGCGGTTGCGTTGCGAAACACCGTGGCCTTGTCGCTGTAGAACGCGCCTGGCTTGCCGAAGCGCTCGATGTAGGCACGCGTGGCCTCGAAATAGCTGAAGGTCGATTCGCTGCGCGTGAAATGCAGCAGCATCAGCCGGCTGGTGGCGTCGTCGACGTACACCAGCAGCGTGCATTGCGGCGCACGCTCCTCGAACCAGCGATGCTCGCAGCCGTCGATCTGGATCAACTCACCCAGACACGAACGCCGGGCGCGCGGCTGATAGACCTTCGGTGGGCGTTGCCGGCGTGGCACCCACAGACCCGCGTCCGTCATCAGATGCCGCACCGTTTCCTTGGCCAGCCGAATGCCGTGGCATTCCTCGAGCTTCTCGCGCGCCAAAGTCGGGCCGAAGTCGGCGTAGCGCTCTCGGATAATACTCACGGCGCGCCGCGCCAAGGCATCGTCGAGCTTGCGATTGCCCGGTCGGCCGCGCTTGCCCCACGCCACGCCTTGCACTCCGTGCTCACGATAGCGCACCACCAGCCGCTCGATCTGGCGTACCGACAGGCCCAAGCGCTCAGCCGCGCGTCTGGGCTTCAAACCCGTCTGGACTACCGCCTCGATAACCTTCAGTTTGTCCCATTCGCGCATGGTCAAGCTCACAGGTGGGTTCGGTGACATGACTGGGCTCCCGCTGGACGATCGGCTGCCAGCTTGCCACCGGTTAAAACCCGACATCTGTAAATAGCCAGAACACGACATTAGGATATGGCCGCTACAATCAAAACATTGATAACTTTCGTTATGTCAATTATGTGCCGTATCGAAATATTGCTTTGATGAAGCTTTCGCCCTGGATGAATCGCGACCGAGCAACCGGCCTTTAACCGTCACCGCCGCATGCTGCACACGTGATGCCTTCGCATACTGACTCGGATCAGTCCTGCGATTCAAGCCGAAAATTAGCTTCGGCATAAGCGGCGTTACAGCTCTATACCTCCTTACCTTCTCGGACGAATATCGCGAAGCCGTTCGCAATCTTGCAGTTAGCGCGTCGGAATACAGGGCCGTGGCCGTTCACCGCGGCTGCCAATGCATTACGCGCCTTGCATGTCGCAAGATACTTACCATCGCGAAGCGTCATTAAGGTCATTTGCATCAAAATGTTTGATTGTCTTGCTCACGCAAGCACCTGCGCGCAGCTAAGCTCTGCTGAAGGCTTTCTCGTCGGGCCTTGACGATCTACGCAATTCCGCCACGAGGCAGTTGACCCACTTCGCTCCATAGTCGATAGATCCTGCCGCATACCTTTCTGCGCTCACTACCTCGTCCATCGTCGGAACGCGCAATCCATGCTTTTGCGCCTGGGAGACTGCCTCGCGGTACACCGCTTCTCGCTCCGCGCTCAGCCATCGATCAATATTTCGCCGTTTTCGTTTAGTCGCTTCGAAAATATCATGCATGGCGCTAGCTTCTTGAGCTTGCCTGCAAAAAAGGGATCCCTTGCTGAGTGTGTAAAACTCATGCAAGGAGGAAACAAGGATGGGTATTCCGAGAGCACGGTATACGCAGGAATTCATGATCGAAGCCGTGCGCATGGTGCGTGGCCGCCAGAGCATGGCGGCCGTAGCAAAAATACTGAGCATCAGTCCGAAGACGCTGCACCACTGGGTAAAGGCCGATAGCGCTGGCAAGCTGAACGGGGCAGGCAAACAGGTTTCGCCCGAACAGATGGAGATTGCCCGGCTGCGGGCGGAGTTGGCGCGCGTGAAGATGGAGCGCGACATATTGGAAAAAGCTGCGGCGTACTTCGCGAACCCTCGCTCGCACCTCCCGCCACTGCCTGAGTTGGCAAAGTACGACGGGACTCTGCGTATTTCGGCGAAGCCGAATAGGATTTTCGGTTGAAGCCGAACAAGAACGTTGATGTTCCGAAACGGCTGTTCGGTTTGCCGAAATGCCTGTTCGGATTCCTGAAACGAGCGTTCGGCAAAGCGAAGCGGATCGTCAGTTTCAGGTTGGCGGTACTGCGTATGGATCAATCCGTCGACGTTAAGGTAGTTCCCTTTGGGAGATATTCACGATGCCGGCTCGCCGCCCACGCGCGCAGTCGCCTCAAGGGCAAGCATACGACGCTGCCTGAGCTCATGCCGGCGGCCCATCGTGCCCACATGGAATGGAGGTCCGGTCGCCTTCTGAACTGGGGAACCTCGATCGGTCCCGGCGCTGAGACCATCGTCAATCACCTGCTGACCAACCGGCCGCATCCCGAGATGGGATTCCGAACTTTCGCGCTACAATCCACGCACTACGCAGTACCGCCCTCCAGCCTGTTCGGCTTCGCCGAAACGCCCGTTCGACCTCCCCGAAATACGCAGCACTCGGTCAATCGCGGGAAAACGTCGGTGATGGAAATCGAATTTTGCAGGTCGGACTAAGCATTTGTCGGGCATGATACCCGACCTTACTGCGACAAAGCCCAAAACCACTGTGCCCACCTCCCACTACTGCCGCGTCGGCGGTTTAGTACAGTTCAGGAATCTTTGTGAAAGATTCTGTTCGCAAAGTCAAGCACACTAAACGCGCAAATCGAGTCTGCTCGTGATGTGGATGTGCTAAAGCTGCAGATGTGTTGCGGCTTTCGCTTCAGGTATTGGCGAACTACGTTTCATGAGTCGTTGGAAAGTGTCTTTGGATGCGCGAAACGTAGGATGCGTGAATCCCGCGTACGCGGAACGCAATCCGCGCGACGCAATGCGGAAAATGGGAAGGTAAAAAGCCAATACGGGTGAAAACGATGTGTGAACTCATAAAACGATCTATCACAGTCTTGCTGTCTTTGCTGGTCACATTGGTTGCGGCATGCGGCGGCAGTGGCGCTGGTGGCGTCGCGGTGGCTCCGCCGAACGGACTGTACTATAGCGGTGCGTCGGTTGTGTATGTACTGGGATTAGAGATCATTCCGAGTACACCGGCCGCTAGCGCTGTAGCCATCACTCAGTACAGCGTCTCGCCTGCGCTGCCTGCCGGGCTCGTCCTAAACCCGCAGACCGGTGTGATCTCTGGCACTCCTTCCGCAGTCACTCCTGCCACGCTCTATACTGTAACTGGCAGCAATAGCGCTGGCAGTGCTACGGCCCGTCTGCAGATCGAAGTCAAGGACAAGGCCATTGCGCCGGACGCCCTCAGCTATCCGGACAATCCGATCATTTACGCCGCCGCAATGACAATCGTTCCGAATGCCCCGGTGACTTCGGGCGGTGCGATCACGCAATATGGCGTGACGCCTGCGCTACCTGCCGGGCTAGTCCTCAATGCGCAGACTGGCGTAATCAGCGGCATGCCCACAGCGGTGAGTGCGGCGACGGAGTATACGGTCACGGGCGGCAACAGCGCGGGCGGCATATCCACAATTCTAAACATCGCCGTGCAGGCGCGGGTCATGCCGCCGGCGAGCCTGACGTATTCAGATCCGGAGCCGGTATACACGGTCGGACAGCCAGTCGTGGAGAACGTGCTGCAGACCACGGGGGGGGACGTCACACGGTACACGGTATCGCCCGCGTTGCCGGCTGGCTTGGGCATGGATGTGCTGACCGGCATCATCAGCGGCACACCAGAAAACGCGCAAGCCAGCGCCGTCTATACACTTACCGGCAGCAACAGCGCCGGCCGCGTTTCCACAGCGGTAGAGATCGCGGTGCAGTCTGGTCCGTCGGGAATCTGGTTGCCCGGTGACAGTATGAGCCGGACGCGGATTGCTCACACCGCAACTGTGCTGGCAAGTGGCCCGAACGCGGGCAAGGTGCTGGTCACTGGGGGGGACAACCTGAAGAATTCCGCCGAGCTATACGATCCCATAGCAGGCACCTGGTCGCCAACCGGCAGCATGAAACAGGCGCGGGACTTTTTCACTGCCTCCGTGCTGACAGTCGGTCCTAATGCGGGTAAGGTACTGGTCGCGGGCGGGGCCGGCAACGGTGACCTGGATTCCGCCGAGTTGTACGACTCGGCAACCGGAACATGGTCGAAAACCGGCAGCATGAATCAGATGCGGGCGGCGCATGCCGCCACTGTTTTGTCAACCGGCCCGAACGCGGGCAAGGTGCTGGTCGCGGGTGGATACACCGACGGTTACCTGAATTCCGCCGAGCTGTACGACCCCGTAGCGGGCACCTGGTCGCCAACCGGCAGCATGGGCTTGGGGCGGTATCTTTTCACTGCCACCGAGCTGACAGTCGGCCCGAATGCGGGCAAAGTGCTGGTCGCGGGTGGATCCACCAACGGTTACCGGAATTCCGCCGAGCTGTACGACCCCACAACTGGAACCTGGTCGCCAACCGGCAGCATGAATGAGGCGCGGGCGGGTCATACCGCCACTGTGTTGACAACCGGCCCGAATGCGGGCAAGGTGCTGGTCGCGGGTGGATCCACCAACGGTTACCGGAATTCCGCCGAGCTGTACGACCCCGTAGCGGGCACCTGGTCGCCAACCGGCAGCATGAGCTTGGGGCGGTATCTTTTCACTGCCACCGAGCTGACAACCGGCCCGAACGCAGGCAAAGTGCTGGTCGCGGGAGGAGCAGCAGGCGGCAGTTCCGCCGAGCTATACGATCCCGTAGGGGGCTCTTGGTCAACAACCGGAAGCATGAACCAGCGGCGGCAGTATCACACTGCCACCGAGCTGAAAATCGGCCCGAATGCAGGCAAGGTGCTGGTCGCGGGGGGAAGCGGTGCGGGTAGTTCGGTCGAGATGTATGTGCCGTAGTCACGCAGATTTGCCGGAAAGACTCGCGAGTTGCGCGGACACCGGTCGTTCAGCGCAACCTGTCTTGATTGTCCGCGTGCATGACGAAGGTTTGGCCATCGTAGTCATTGGAGTGATGAGATGGACGACGACGCGGTGGGCCGTGCTTCTGTGCGAATGCGCGCGCTTTGCCCTCGCCAGGGCGAAGCGTTCTGGCGAGAGAGTTGAAACCGGAACACTCGGCTCAAGACACCTTTCGACCAACCTCTGTTTGGTTTGCGGTCATATCTGCGCTCGCCGTCCCGACCAACGGTGACGACCTTCAGCCGGTCGTTTCTGAGTGATCTTCTGTCATAAAAGGTGTCCACTGGTTCGAAAACAGTGGACATAGCCTGCGTGCTCAGATCAAAGAGTTCCCTACATCAATTTCTGCGCGCTTACAATCTAAACGCCTGTCGAATCCGCATTCTTTTCCATTTCTGCTGTCACGGTTACGCACGCCCTGTGACACCGCGCGCATAGATCGCGCGGATCGCGTCATCGTGGTCGGTAAAACCGGTGTTCGTTCGTAGGGGGCGAGTGGGCAGGGAGCTGCCATTGCGCTGCGCGCTCAAATTCGCGTGGCCGCTCGCCACCATTGGAATAGCACAGCCGACATCCCCAGTTTGCGCCCGGCGCTCGAGGCAACCTGTACGGTATCGGCTGTCGGCACACTGAACGACTAGTTCGTCTGGAACCTTGGTAGCCTGACGAATTGACGGTAGTTTTCCGTTTGGGTGGCACACACGCTCCCAAATGGGCATGTTACGCCAGGAGACGAAATTAACAATAGGATCCGTGAGGCCTCTGGAAGAGACCGAGGGGCATCGATCAAATTCAACACCGTGTTTACCTCCTGCCACGCAGTCATTGACTGCCGTGCTTTCGAAAAGAACAGCCACTTATCTGAAGAACGTTTCGAAAATCGAGCCTATTCTCGAAATGTCTTTCACGCCGAAAATTTACAATGTGCGACATAATAACGAAAAGTCTCAGACTCGCAAGTTTCGACTGTCCTTCTGTGCTCTCCTCTCGCATAGACAACACGCTGCAGTCTGTCAATTTCAGTAGTCCCGCTTCCATTGAGTACGCCTGCAACAGCGTCTACGATTATATTCGGGACGCTTTCGGAGCTCATCTATTCATCAACAATTCAAAGGAAGCGGCGTTGAGGCAAATCGCTATTATTGTGCTATCCAAGCAAGCAGAGACTCAGGGGCACAAGGGCGTCAACGGATTGACGTCGCGGGATCGCAAAATTGCGCAGGTTATAATGGTATCACTTCTCTCTTTGGATGGAATAAGAGAGTTCTGTCTGAAGGAGTTTAGCGATGACCTTGGTCACGCAATGCACTTATATCACCTTGATCTCGATGACAAGCGGTTAGACATGTTGCTGAACCTGACTTTCGAGGCACCAGAATCCGAACACGAGCTTAGAGCGTTTAATGGCGCAAACGAGTGGGCTACATCATCGTCGCTGGTCACCGCAGCACTCTGTGATGCACGCAGTCTTGATCCAGACGCTTCTGATTCGAGAATCGAGGCCGCTATGGAGAGGCTCAAACTGCACCATAGTGAAAGCGCACAAGAGACCACGATGTCGCAGAGCCAGATGCCCAGCGAAATCTTGCGGCACATCAAGGGCTACCTCAGTAGTGAGGATCTACGGGTCATGGGCCGTGTCAATCAAGCGCTGTCCGGGCACCACGGCTCCGAAGTGGCCCAGGCCAAAAAGCTGACAAAGAGAGCTGCGAAGTTGGAGGGTTACAATGCGGCCTTGGAAGTTCTGAAAGACATTAACAACTTGCTGAGCGGGTATCGGCGCGAGCCTCTGGTCGCGCTTGCCGAAAAGGTCCGGGAGCTGCCTAAAGAGAATCGGGAGTCTGCGTTCGATAGTACGTTGACCGCCGTGTATCGACTCGACGCAAGCGACCGAGTACAGCCCCTGACTACCCTTGCCCATGCCATCCTAGGCTTGCCCGAAGGGACGCAGCGGGTAGCTTTCGATAGGGTGGTGATCGCTGTGAATCAAGTCAGACTGGACGACCGGAGCCGAAACCTGGGGCCACTAATAGACCTGATTGTTTGGATGCCTGGAGATGCGCGGGCAGCCGCCTTTAATGCTGTGCTTGCTGCTGTAAATCAGCTCAACGTCGTCGACCGATGCGAACACTTTACCGCACTGGCCGAAAAGATTTACCACTTACCTGAAGAGACGCAGCAAAACGCCTTCGATCGAATGCTGGCTGCTGTGGAGCAACTCGAGGCGGTCGACTGGAGCGTCGCCCTGGGAGCGCTCGTTGATCAGATTGCTCTTCTGCATGAAAGTGAGACCCGGATGGCCGCCTTCGGTCGTGTACTGACCGCCATGGATCAATTTAAGCTGGCCAACCCCAACTTGCTAATTGCGTTCGCAGAACAAATCACGTCGTTGCCTGGCAAGACACAAGGGGCCGCCTTCGCCCGTGTGTTGATGGCCGTTGATCGACTTGACCTGACCGACCGAAGCGAACCTCTTGCTGCCCTCGTCCATTCTATTCAATGGTTGCCTGAAACGGCCCGGCAAGTTGCCTTCGATAGTGTGTTGACGGAGGTGTATCAGCTCAACGTGACCGACCGGGGCCAGATCTTGATTGCTCTCGCTGTACCGATCACATTTTTGCCGGAACGAACGATGCATACTGCATTCCACCGGGTCTTGGCGGCTGTTGAACACCTGATCAAGGTCGACCGAAGCGAACCTCTTGCCGAGCTTGCCGACCAGATCGATTGGTTACCTGCAAAAACCCGACCGGCTAGCTTTGATTCCTTGCTGACGGCTGCAGATCAACTCGACGTGACGGGGCGAAGCCGACTGCTCTCTGTGCTCGCTGAACAGGTCGACGGTCTGCCTGAAGAGACGCGTGCTCTTTACAGACAGCGTTTGTGAAACCGCTCGTATCCACTCGTGAAGCTGGTACGCGTTCTCCTAAGCCTGGAGTGTGAGCCCTGCGAGCGATGTCCCCAGTCGCGGACACGCCCAGGCAGTCGGCGCCTCCCGTTAGATTCGTACCCCAGGAAGGCACTCTAGCAACTACGCACTCCTTCCGTGTAGCGTTCGTCGCAAAGCAGTGAACGTTGACCTCTGATCTTACTGTGTCGTTAAAATCATTGAACCGCGCCGGGTTTGTCGGAGACCGCCGAGTTTGGCGCTGCGCCGCGCGAGCGGAGAGCACCAGATTGTGATTGTAAGCTTCCTCTGCTTCCGCCTGCGACACGTACCCGAGCGGGCCGAGCAACCGATGGTGGTTGTACCAGTGCACCCATTCGAGCGTGGCGGGTTCGACATCCTGGAGCGTGCGCCATGAACGCCGATGCACATCTTCGGCCTTATACAAGCCGTTGATCGTTTCGGCCAGAGCGTTGTCGTAAGAGTCGCCGACTGTTCGGACTGATGGCTCAACGCCAGCATCCACCATCCGTTCGGTGTACCGAATGCCGAGATATTGCGACCCGTGGTTGGAATGATGAATGAGCCCGGGCGGCGGCTGGCGATCGTGCAACGCCTGGTTGCGTATTCCACGGAAGAAGACCGGCGATTCCACGCGAAGGCGACCACTCATTCCACGCGAAGACGACCAGGTTGCGCGTAGCGACGCGGGCTTGAATTGCTTTTACGCTGACTCCTGTTTGTCGGTCAAACTATTGCGGCGTTTGCGCATCGATTCGCCCGCGAGCGTGAGCCGGTGTGCATTGTGGACCAGCCGGTCGAGGATCGCGTCGGCAAGTGTCGGATCCCTACAGAACGACAAATGGAATGAACGCCCCCACCTACCAGGTGGGTGACGCCGAGGAGGTGGACCCTCACGGGCCGACGGCATCAAAGTGCCCAAATGGAAGATCATTGAGGTCCTCACAGGCTAACCGGAGGGTCCGAAATGAAGTATACGACGGTCGGGGTGGACATCGCGAAGAACGTCTTCCAGCTTCACTGGGTGGATGCCGGCACGGGCGAGATTGTGAACAAGCAACTGAA
>NZ_JACSUE010000042.1:0-11465 GCF_014384845.1 Caballeronia sp. EK | reverse complement strand
CTCCCCTTCCCGCAGCGCACTACGTCCTGCGAGCCAATCCCGTCTCGCCTGCGGGATGCGGTCAATGGCTTCCCCGTACCGGTAATCATCTGCCTCGTGCATAACAATTTCCCGTTCCAGAAGTGTCTTGAGCTCATCGATGGTGCAACCCTCGATGGCAAAGGACTCCGACGTCTCGCCAGTCTTCACAGTAATGGTGAGGACTGTGCCGTTCGCGCCGGTATCCTCGGAAACCTCCAGCTCACCGCCGTGTTTCAGCTCTATCGAAACAGAATGATTACCCGGGCCCTCAATCAAGTGAGCCTTTTCGAAGATTGCTTGCTGAAGATCTACCACCGCTTGTGTGACGGCATCTTCTTTCTGGTAGCTGCTGATGCGCTTGCAAACCCGCTCGATGAGCAGTCCAATAAACGCAGTCAACAGGGTGATGGTCGCCGTCACTGTCCCACGTGAGCGGGAAATATTGAAGTCCCCCGCCCGTTTCCCCATGATTTCTTCACTGTTGGCGGTGGCACCCCAAAAGGCTTTACGGCTAAACGTGGGAACGTTTTTGCCGTCCACGCCCAGCCGGAAGGCTTCGTGCGAGCCTCCCCCGAAACGGTTCTCCTGCCCATCAATTGGAGTTTTACCGAAAAAAGCTCGTGCAAAGGTTTGTGCAGTTACAACCGGCATAGCGGAGGTGGTCCTGGTCAATTTACGCTGTTTAGCTTGCCATTGATGCACGGATCGCTGAAAAGGGGGTTCCCTTCTCCTTGCATTCGGCTTCACCATCGAACGTGCAGGACAATTCGCTTGCCCGGATGGCTGTAGGTCAACACGCTCCATGATGACTAGGATCGGGTTAACGCGCATTGGCGAATCTGCCTGAAGTTCACTAATTTGCGTGCTGTCCGACCCGCGGCCAGCCGAATCCGAGCCGATGGGGTCGAACGCCACCCTGAATTGCGGGGCGTTGATGCTCAGTGCGGCGAACCACTTTGGCGTCTCAGATTGCACAGATCAAGACGGCTGCGCCGCGACGCTTACCCAGCGCCGAAGACAGCACGTAAAGCGATTAGATTCGTAAGCACCTCGCGGCGGCCGTCGTAAACGCCGGCGTGGCACGAGATCAAGGTAGTGCCCATCATTTTCGATTTGATGGACACCACTGTGACAGAGTCGGAAGCCAAGCCGAGTAGCCGCAAGGGACGCCCGAACCATGATCCGGAATTTCGACGCCGGCTTGCGGCCGCGGCATGTGAGCCCGGCTTGTCGGTCGCAAAGCCGGCGCGGAAGAGTGGCATCAAAACGCGCTGCGTTGCGTCGCGTGAGAATGGGCCGGACGAACTTCTTGTTCGCGGTCTCCGACAGCGGGGGCGAGCGGGCTGCCGCGATGTACGGTCTGATCGGAACGTGCAAGCTGAATGGGATCAACCCGCGCGCGCCCCTCGAATACGTCCTGACTCATATCGCGGGCCATCCCATCAACCGGGTCGATGAACTGCTGCCCTGGAACATGGCCAGCAAGCTGCCCCCGCACCCTGACTTACCCGCGTCTACTGCCGGATTCCCCATCATGCCTCACGCGAACGTCCCGTTGCGAACGGCCGTCGCGAGGTGCTGAATTAGATTCAGGTGTTTACCTGGAAGCAATGCCCGAGAGCACCACGCATACTGACACTGCGATCCGGTCTCCTTGTGATGTGGATGTACTTAAGCCGCGATGTATTGCGGCCTCTTCTTTACAACCGGCTGCGATTGACAAATGCATTTCATAGTGCACTGTTTCTCAGGCGACCCTTGACCGCAAATCCGTCCGTCAAAGCGGGGCATTCTCCATCAACCCATCTCATGGGGGCTATCATTCTCAATCAACCCATCTCATGGGGGCTATTCAAGCACACCATCGCCCCGCCCGATCTCTCTGGGCTCCGGCACTATCTGCACGTGATAGAACGCGTCGCAGCGACTGATTTCGGATTGGCGGCCGTTAGCGTCGCCCATCATGCCGCAACATTGTCTTTGGCGCGGGCTTCACCTCGGTTGCGGGAATGTTATCAAGAGCCGCTGCTCAGTTATAAAAGGACCATGAGTCTTGCTATAACTGAACCAGCTGCAGGCTCGAATCCGAGAGCGATGGTGGCAGAGGGAAAACACAGCGAAGCTTGTTGGTCGCTTTCCGGCGAAAAAAGCTGCATCACTGGCGCGACTGCCACTGGACTCGCAGTCACACTTTTCCGTGCTAGCAACGTCCCACACGAGTTAACGGCAGCGGTCGTAGCCTTGAACTCGCGCGGCCTGACGCTATCCGAACCACATCCTACGCTCGGGCTGCAGTCCTTGCCGGTCCGCGATCTCCACTTTAACAGCGTCCCCGTGGAGCCGTGGCAAATCGTCGGTCAGGTCGGGCAAGGCCTGGAAGTGTTGTCCGATGTATTTTTATTCTCCCGCTTTTGCGTTGGTGCAATGGCACTGGGTGTCATGCGTCGCTGCTTTCAGCTCATTTACCGTTACGCTTCGCGACGCACTGTCGCGGGCGGCCCGCTGATTGACAATCCCGTCGTATCCCGGACCCTGCAACGCATTGCAGCTGAGATCTCTCTACTCAATGCCTTTACGCAGACTACTGCGCCGGTGTTAGTCGACACATCCCAAGCAGATCTGGCAGCCGATCTAGCCATCGTGACTAAGGTCGCGGGGTCCGAGTTTGCCTGGAAAGCGGTTGACGATACGGTTCAACTGTTGGGCTGGCGTGGCTACTGTGAAAACAATATTGCTGCACAGCTTCTCCGGGACGTGAGATTTCTCCGAATAGGCGAAGGTCCGACAGAAGTCCTTGCAACACAGTTAGGAGGTGCGCTCGTTTCCGGACAGAGTCGCGTGATGGCATGGCTCAAGGCAGGGCATTCCACGTCGCCTGCGGCGGATTGGCTACAGACTGCGGCAGCGACGTTCGCACGCCAGGACAACTACGGCTTTCTCCATGACTTCGGATGGCTGGCAATATGGAGCTGTCTGAGAGGCTGTACGAAGCTTGATTCGATCGCCGCTCACCGCGCTGAGCGAGGATGGAAGCACGCACTTGACGTCGCACGAGACAACTTAGATGAACTATTAGATGGTAAGGACGGTAACCTGAACCATTGGCTACCTGTATATAGCAATGCGATCGGGTCGCTGGACTGCATGACTGCAGAGGGAAGCCAACTCGATCCGTTGTTGCAAGCACGACGATCCATTGGGATCGACGAAAGACTTCTCGGCCCAATCAAGCCTGCTCCTGAACAAACCGTTGACGCAATGATCTGGGCACAGATCCGGCGCACGCCCGACTCCATCGCTTGCCGAGACCAGTGGGAAGAATTGAACTACCGGGAACTCGGCCGTCGTGCGATGAGACTCTCGGGCGTGTTGGCGCTTCACGGAATCAAGCCGTGCGACACCGTGGCCGTGCTCACCGGACGCAGCGTTGACGCGGTAGTCGCTGCTTTGGCTGTGCTAAGCGCGGGTGCGTCACTCGTAGTGCTTAACCAGAATAATCCAGCAAGTCGTCTGACCGGGATGCTGGTCGATATTCGCTGCACCACCTTGATTGTCGACAGTCAGACGCGGCAAATACTGAGTGATGAGCTCTTCCAGCACATTGAACTCTCCTCTCTTCCAGAGAGCGTTCCGTTTGTTGAGCCAACCGGCCATGTCGACGCGCCGGCTTATATAAACTTTACATCGGGCTCCACCGGCCGGCCTAAGGCTGTCGCCGTTCCTCATTCCGCGCTTGCGAATCAGATACGCTGGCGACAGGAAGAATTCGAAATCAAGGCAAGCGATTGCGTTTTGCAGTCTGCCTCGCCGGGCTTCGACATTTACATCTGGGAAATGTTCGGTCCGCTTGCCGCTGGCGCATGCCTCGTATTTCCCACCTCTTCCTCCGCGAGCTGGGACCCGGGTGTCCTGATCAACTCAATCGAGCACCATGGGGCGACGATCATACAAATCGTGCCGTCCCAACTCGAAGTGCTGCTGGAGCACAGCGAAATCGAGCGTTGCAAGTCGATACGTCTCGTGATTTGCGGTGGCGAACCACTTCCTGTCGCGTTGAGTCACAGAGCCATGTCGATACTTAGAGCCGAACTCGTTAATCTGTACGGCCCCGCTGAGGCCGGTATTGATGCAACGTTTCATCGGTGTGGAGTCGAAGATGGCAATTCCGGATGGATCCCCATAGGCAAGCCCATTGCTAACGCCCGATTGTACGTTGTCGATCCTGAAGGACAGCTCGTTGCGCATGGAGAACCTGGGGAACTTTGGATCGGCGGCACCGGCGTGGGACTTGGCTATGTCGCCGACGAGGACTTAACACAGAAGCTTTTCTTGAGCGATCCTTGGGCTAGTACTTCGAAGGCACGTGTGTATCGCAGCGGGGATCGAGTGCGCGTTCGATCGGATGGAATTCTGGAATTCGCGGGACGCCTGGATAGGCAATTGAAACTCCATGGAGTGCGGATTGACCCGGCTGAAATCGAGCAGAGCCTTTGTGCTTTCCCTGGGGTCGAGCAGGCGGTGGCGAACGTCCAAGAACGAAAAGGAGGCCAGCCAGTGCTTGTCGCCTATATCCTTGCGAAGGGTGCTTGCGGAACGCTGACACAAGACGCCCTCCGGGAGTATGCACAAAGCCATCTTTCGCCGTCGATGATCCCAAGCATTTTCGCCATTGTCGATCATTTGCCACGCACACTGACTGGAAAGGTTGACCATCGCTCGTTGCCTCCCATTGAGTGGGACACGATCAAAGAGTCCAAAGAACCATTCGACGTGCGAATCCAGGCACTCGCCAGTATCTGGGAGGAGGTACTCGGCGTACCTATTGGCAGCGCTGAAACCGATTTCCTTTCCATGGGCGGATCTTCACTGGCCGCTATCCGAGTAGCGGTCCGTGTACGTGAACAATTCAAAGTAGATGTCAGCCCCAAGGATGTCTTGGACACGCTAACGCTTGCACGTCTTTCCGCTCGCATCGACGAGAAAACAACTGCTCGTCCCGACAACGCGCACATCGTGGTCGGGCTGCAACCTTCCCCAACGACCCGCGCGGGAAGTATTCCGTTAACGCCAACGCAAGCAGCGCTTTGGTTCCACCAACGCTTGATACCCGATTCCGGTGTCTATAACGTCGTTGAAGCGGTTCGCATTGGCGGATTGATTGCCGTATCAACTCTGCAAGCGGCATTCACCGAAGTCGTTATTCGACATGAAACCTTGCGCACGATTTATCCGGAGATGCGAGGCCTTCCAACCCAGGAGATTTTAACCCCCGACCCAGTAAGGATCGAGTGTGCAGATCTGCATGCCGATTTCTTGGCGGGCGGAGAGCAGGCAGTACTAGATCACCTTTCCCTTTTTGCGCGGAAGCCCTTTGACCTTACTCGCGACCGCCCGTTGCGCGTCCTGCTCTGCAGTGTCTCTCCGACGAAACACTGGTTATTGTGGGTCGTCCATCACATAGCGGCGGATGGTTGGTCTGCTGCCAGCATATTACCGTCCGAGCTCACTCGTGCTTGCATCGACGCGGGCCCAACCCATTTGGAGTCGTCGTTACCGCTTCAGTTCGTTGACTATTGGCGCTGGTATGACAAGGCGACGCCAGCACATCTCAGGCAGCAACGTGCCAACTTCTGGCGCGAGAGGCTTTTGGGTGCACCTGCGGAGAGTACGGTGCCGCCGGACTTCGCTCGTCCTGCAATCGGGATGGGTCGGGGCAAACGTGTCGACTTGAAATTCGGCTCCGGTGATCGCCTGCGGATGCGTGAGTTAGCGCATGAAATGAAAGTGACGCCCTACGTGATTCTCGCAAGCGCTTTTGCTGCCTGGCTAAGGCGTGCCAGCGAGCAAGATGAAGTAGTGATTGGAACTGCGCTCTTTGGTCGGCATCATCCGAGCGCGGAAAAAATGATCGGCAATTTCGCCAATATGGTGCCTTTGCGCTGCTCAGTTGACCCAGACTCGAGCTATACGTCACTAATCCAAAATCTAAGCTCTGAAATCAAATTCGCGATTGCGAATGAGATTCCATTTTCCGAGATCGTCGACGCCGTTTCGCCGTCTCGGTTTGGAACGCGCAATCCACTATTCCAAACTGCTATCAGCCTTTACGACGGAACCATCTCACCATTGCAATTCCCTGGTGCAATAGTTGAATCGGCAAGCGTCGACCCACAGACATCTAAGTTTGACGTTCTAGCTTTTCTCGTCGATGACGGAGCGCAGATGCACGGCTACCTCGAATTTGACGCCGAGCTCTTCGCAGAGAGCACCATGTATCGCATGGCTAGGCAATTTGTAGACAAATTTCGCCAAGTCATCGACCATACAACACGCGGAGCTAACCAATGAACGAAAAGCATTTCGAATCGAGCACGTCAATTAACCCAACAGTCGGACCATTGACGCAGGCGCAACGTCGAATTTGGCTGCTTGATCAACTCATTGGCAGCGCCCCCGAACTGGCATCGCAGCGCTTCTTTAAACTATCGGGCGCTCTCGATGTGGTCGCCTTGCGACGGGCGCTGCAACGGCTACTGGTCCACCACGAGGGGCTACGCACACAGTTCCGAACTGAAGGGGAAAGCCCGATGCAGTTCGTTACCGAGCCCAAGCTTGAGCTCCAAGAAATCAACCTCTCCGCGGCACAAAACACGAACGACCAGGTCCACGCCTTCATCCAGGCCGAATCACGGCGACCAATCGAGTTGCGAGAAGGCCCCCCCTTCCGTGCCCTCCTCTTGAAACTGAGTTCCACAGAGCACATTCTCGGTTTGAACTATCACCATATCGTTGCCGACCTCTGGGGCGAAGCATTGCTGTATAGAGATTTGGCCGATCTCTATACAGGAGCCCTTCACGATACCATACCGGCCGTAGCTCATCAAGCATCCCTGATTCAGCTCGCTCGGCTGGAGTCGAACGACAGGGATTCTTCCCTTGAGCAGAAGTGTCGGCAGTATTGGCAACAACAGCTCGAAGGCTGCGTTGCCTATCTGCAGCTTCCGTTGGATAAGCAACGCCCGTCTAAAGCGACCTTCAAAGGCCGAGCTTGCGAAGTCGCGCTCGAGGAAGCGCTCGTTGATAAACTTGGAAGGTATGCCGAAGAAAACACTATCCCTCTCGACAGAGTGATTTTTGCAATTTGGGGATATCTGCTACATCGATATAGCGGGCAAGAAACGCTGATCGTCGGTTTTCCAATCAACACGCGCAACGAACGACAAGAGAATACAGTCGGATACCTCTCGGCGCTGTTGCCAATTCGATTTGACTTCCCGGATAGTGTCACGCTCGATTCGCTGTTGAGCACGCTCCGCGCGAGACTGGCGGCGGCAAGCGAGCATGCCCACCTTCCTTTTGACAAGCTGGTCGACAGCGTTGTGACTGAGCGCCATACATCGCGCATGCCACTTGTTCAGGCGGTGTTTGTCCCGCCCGTGGACGGTACTGACATGCCAAGGCTGCAAGGACTCTCTGTTTCCATCGTCGAACATGATCCTGGGCGCGCGCTTTTTGAGTTAGGGCTGGCCGTTACCCATACTAACGGAGTCGTAAAACTGCGCTTGGACTATCAGTCGCAGTGCTGGGAAGCCAGTAGCGCATCGCACATGCTGAAGCATCTGCGCAACCTTTTGGAACATGCGCTGCATGAGCCGGGATCGCCGCTTAGCCAAGCAAAGCTACTCTCTTTTCAAGAAGAGCAACGGGTGCTCGATCAATCCACTCCATTCACCATTGAGCCCACACGCCGCGATTTGATTGCGGCTATCGAGCACTCGGTTTCCCGATTTCCTGATGCAGAAGCTATCCGGTGCGAAGGACGCAGCCTCACGTATGCGGAACTGGATAAGAAATCAGATCTCATTGCCGACCGGCTTCACGACCTCGGCGTGCGACCTGGCGACCGTGTCCTCTTGTTGGTAGAGCGCAGCGAGCGCGCGGTGGCGGGGATCTTGGCGATCTTGAAAATAGGTGGCACATATGTTCCCATCGATCCTAGGTGGCCAGCGCAGCGCGTAAACTTCGTGCTCTCCGACTGTGCCCCGGCGGCGGCGATTGTGGACGGCGCCGCTCGGACAGCGGTCGATTTTGGCAGCGTTCCCCATTTAGATATGGATTCGGACTCTTTACAGTCCACGTCTTGCGCACGCAAACGAATGCCGATCATTGTGCCATCCGATCAGGTTGCGTACATTATCTATACTTCTGGCTCCACAGGGAAACCGAAAGGTGTTGAAGTTACCCATCGTAATGTGCTTCGATTGTTTGCGGCTTGCCGAAAGCTATTTAGCTTTTCAAAGAACGACAGATGGAGTCTTTTTCATTCGTTCGCGTTTGACTTCTCAGTCTGGGAAATGTGGGGGGCCTTGTTGCACGGCGGATGTGTCGTCATAGTGCCGTGGCTGGAGTCACGCTCGCCTGACTCGTTCCGCACCCTGCTTGCGGAAGAGCGCATCACTGTCCTAAGCCAAACCCCGACCGCCTTTCGATTGCTTGATGCCGCCGATAAGCAAGCCAGCGGAAAACCACTGTATTTACGCTATATTGTGTTTGGCGGAGAGGGGTTACCCTTCCCGATCCTACGAGACTGGTTTCACCGACATGGAGACCACGAGCCCACCTTGGTCAACATGTATGGCATTACAGAAACAACTGTCCATGTCAGCTTCCGGAAAGTGTCTGCCTCCGATACGAATACGGCCGCGCAGTTAATCGGACGGCCGCTCCCCGATCTCGAATGCCTTATATTGGACAGTCGCGGTCACATCCAACCCGTGGGGATCCCCGGTGAAATTTGCGTGGGCGGTGCGGGGCTCGCGCGTGGATACTATCGCCAGCCTGACCTCACAGAGGAGCGCTTCATCTCCCATCCTTACCGCACCGGTCAACGGCTCTACCGTAGCGGTGATCTTGGCCGATGGACCAACTCAGGTGAATTGGAATATCTTGGGAGACTCGACAATCAGGTCCAGCTGCGTGGATTCCGTATCGAGCTAGGTGAGATCGAGGCTGCCCTAACGGAAGTGCTTCGTCCGGAAGCCTGCCATGTGATGCTTCGCGAAGATGACGGTACGCCAAAGCTTATCGCGTATCTGGTGGACCACGGCGGTATCGAGCTTTCGCTTGCTGAAGTTCGACGCCGTCTAGGTACGCGTCTCCCAGAGTACATGTTGCCTTCCGCGATCATGTACATCTCCGCGCTGACGCTTACGGTCAATGGGAAGGTCGATTCAAAGGCATTGCCCATATCACGATGCTCGGATGACAGTAAATCGACCTCAGCGCGTACCGACGTAGGCACTTGTCAGATTCTTTGTGAAATTTTCGAGCAAGTATTGGGTGTAGACAAAATCGAGGAAGACGACAATTTTTTCCAAATCGGAGGCAATTCCATGTTTGCGGTGCAACTGGCCGCCCGGTCCGTCGAGATGGGCCTAGAGTTGTCAGTAGCCGACGTCTTCGTCCATCAAACGCCGCGCGCATTAGCGACCCTCGTGGAGAATCGTGGTGCTCCGCATGCCTCGATAGCCCATGAGGCATCTGAACCGAACACACAGTTGAGTTGTCCACGTCCCCCCATCTGCTTGCCGGACAATGTGGAGGAGGTTTACCCCATGGCAGCGCTTCAGCTGGCGATGTTGCTCGCGGGAAACAAATTTGGCTCGCACGTTTATCACGATGTGTTTCGCTGCACCATATACGCTCGGTGGGACGAAAATGCATTTCGCGACGCTGTGCGTGAACTCACGGAATGCCACCCCATTTTGCGCACATCGTTTCATTTAGAGGACGAAGTTGGTCCGCAACAACATGTACACCGGAGCGTCGAATTCCCAATAACAGTCCAAGACCTGCGTTCGATGTCTGGCGAGGACCAACGTCAGCACCTCGCCGCGCAAATGCGTGCCGAACATAATCTTCCGCTGGACCGGCAATTACCCCCAGTGGCGCGGATGGTCGTTTTGCAAACCGCCGAGAGCCACTTTCAATGGCTAATGAGCTTCCACCATGCGCTATTGGACGGCTGGAGTGTCGCACAGTTGGAGAGTGAACTCGGTACGCTATACAACCGCCATTTGACAAAGCGTGCCACTATGCCGCACTCGCCACCAAAAGTCACCTATAGGGATTTCATCAAACTGGAGCAGGAAACCCTATGCGGCCCATCGCTACAATGGTGGCGTGAAAGGCTTGCTGGTGCCAGAGCGGCTTGCTTTCGAAAAAAGCGCTACGGTGCCCAACTGGCAGTTCGATGGACAACTCTGTCGCAAGAGATGACTCGAAAGCTGCAATCATGCGCCGACGCTCAGAAGGTCCCACTCAAGAGCCTATTGCTGGCCGCACACGTTGCGGTCGTGGCGGTGTTGGCACGTAGTGGCGAAGTCACCACTGGAATCGTGACTAACGGTCGACCTGAGGTCAGCGATTCCCAACGTGTACTAGGGCTATTTTTAAATACTGTTCCATTGCGCGTATCACTTCACGGACTCTCTCTGTCTAATCTTGCTCGGCAAGTTTTCCTCTCCGAGAGTGTCATGATGGCGCATCGGCGTTTGCCACTGCGCGTCATCCAACGTGAATGTGGTGTGGGTCCTCTCTTCGACACCGTATTCAATTACGTGAAGTTTGACGGCGGAAATAAACTAATAACGCAGCGAACACCGATTGTTCGAGAGCAGCTGGTAGAGCATACCGAATATCCGTTCGTTGTCGTGTTCAGTCAAGAAAAATCGGAGCTTGGCTTCGGTATTGAATACGACCCCCAGATCATCAATGAAGAGCTTGATTCCATTGTCGGGTGCTATATGGACTTTTTAGTCCAGCTCGCCGAAGGTGGAAATGCAGCAGCTTATGAGCTTCATCGTTACGCCGATTCTTTACCATGCCTTCTCGAGATATCCGATGACGTTATTATAGCGGAGCGCCTCGCCGACAAATCTCGAGAGATGTCGAGCGTGCGCCGCAAACTCCACTCGGTGTGGGAGAACGTGCTTGGATACCCTATCGATACGACGCTGTCGCTATGTGACAATGGCGGTGACTCGATCGACGCCCTTGTGCTAAGTGAAAGGATCGCAAAGGTATTCGACTGTAAACCACCGCTTCAAGTGCTTCTGCAAGGCGCGACAGTTGAGACACTCCTATACTCGGACGCGCTATTCAATCCCATTACGAACCCTTAATAAAACGAAGAAAAGGGGCTGTTAGCCCTCGATTAATGCTGTTAGCTGCTCGTTGTTTCGGCGATAAAAGGGACATGGCTGAACCTATACTCGACGACGAGCTCTGGGCACTCATCGAACCGTTACTGCCCCCTCTAATCTTACTGTGTCATAAAACACATGGCATTATAGGAGCTTCTTCATCCTTTGCATGAGGAAGTGATGGACTGGGAGACGTCGTTCGACGAGTATTTGGAACATCTATGTGAGGCAGTCAGACAT
>NZ_JACSUE010000041.1:0-12697 GCF_014384845.1 Caballeronia sp. EK | reverse complement strand
ACCCAATAATATCTGACACGTTCGAATATCCTTTATGTCTCTTTTACATCAACGGGAATCCCTTGGTGCGGTGGAAGGCACTCCAAGGTGAATGGTCGGACTGGCGCTGGCCGATGATGGCCTCGAAGACGTTCGATGTTCTCTAGGTGGGGGCATAGAGAACGTCCGACTGAGCGGCAAATGTACGTGTCAAACTATGGCTGGGGGCGCTCGCTAATATCGACTAGACTACGCGTGCCCGTTTTGTTCGCGATCGGCGCCCTTTTTGGCCTGCAGCGCCAGAGCAAAGGCGCAATGTAGTGGTTCAGTATTCTTTCACACCGGTTAAACAGTTTCCGCCTTTAATTTCTCGAACTCGGCTGGCGGGATGTGACTGGCAGCCGAGTACAAACGGTCCTGGTTGTAGTACATCAAGATATAATCCAGCACATCAGCACGAGCCTCGGCATGCCTTCTCTGCCTGCTGGATCACTTCGCATCGCGATCCAGCTCGTTGGCAAAGAAGGCTGTGGACTTTTTTAGAATGTCGCGCTCCCGTTCAAGCGCCATCACGCGCTTCTCAAGCGCCCGAATCCTTACCTGTTCAGCGCTAGCGCCCTCGACTGCGTTCACAGGCGCACCCGCAACCGGCCGGCGATTGCCGGTCCAGCGCCGCAACGCCTTCTCTCCAATGCCCAGCGCCTTCGCAGCCTTCGTCACCGTGTAGTCCTGCTCCAGGACGCGCCACCGCTTCGCGCTTGAATTCCTCTGAAAATTCTCTTCTGCCCATTTAACACCTCGTTCGTCGACCAAAGTTTACCTTTCGAAGTGTCCAAGATCGCTAGACTACCACACACTTCCTATTATGATTGATGGGACGGTACGAGACATTACCCAACATCACCAATGCGTTCAATAAGCGGACTTTAGAAAATTGAAACGACGTTTGCGAATCGCTTTCCTGAATCTACGAAGTTTCAATTCAAACTTTGCCCCCCGCATCGTCGCTCAATTCGTTTCCGACGGCTACTAATGCGCACTTAAACGCCTCGTTATTGCCGTTGATGAAAGCGGCGGCCAGCAAGTACAATTTTGCGGCAGACCGAGGCCTTTCAGCAAGCTTGTAGGCGTCGCCGCTTCTCGCAAAGGCGTCTAAGGCTCTCGAACAATTCCTTTTGGCCGCGTCGTATTCACTAAGTCGTTTGAAACGTGCTGCTGCCTCTGAGTAAGCAAGTCCGGACTTAAACCAGTCTTTTCCAGCCTCTAAGGCATTATTCGCCCGCGTGAATATCCCTGCCGCATCTCTAAAGGAGTCTCCTGCGGACATGAGGGTCATTGCGGCCCGTCGGCTCTGGTTAAGCTTATCGTAAGCCTTTATGGTATTCCAGTAGGCCGCTCCGGACCTTTCGTACGCCTCTGAAGCGAACCTGTAGCTTCTCACGTCATTCGCGGGGTTATCGTTTGATACGTGGGAAATGTAGCACTGAGCGACTTTCAAGAAAGTTCTTGCCGATGCTAAAAAATGGTTCGCGACATTCTCGTCGTCGTTAGCCCCCTTATATGCCTCTGCGATCGTCCAGTGGGTATATGATACCTTTGTGTAGATGACACCGGCCAAATCGTAGTGTGCCTTCGCTTCGTAGGCGAGCCCCGCCCGCAAAAACGCCTTCATTGCGTCTTCAGTTCTATGCCGCTTAAGGAGGACATAGCCGGTAAGAGCCCACCGGTCTTCCCTGGCTAGGTAGTTCGGCATTATGTCTTCCAGTGATTCATCAGGATAGCCTTCAAGCAGCATCTCCTCACCAAGAGGCGAAAGCAGATTAGCTAGCTCATTCAACGAGTCTTTGCTGTAGTTGGGAATGAAAGCCGTGCTTTGGTTAAGATCGCCAGCTCGCATGCGTAATTTTAAGGCTGTCAGAGTCTTTAGCGCTTTTTCGTTTCTCCCTCCATCTATTACGAACGCGCAAAACTGATCACTCTCTTCTAAGTTGCTAGTGATGATGTCATAGGCGACCAATATCGAATCTTTATCATTAAAATCGGTGCGATCTAGTACGTCTTCTATATTTTCTCCTTGATACTTCATGGACGTAAATTTGGAGGAGCAGCTGACTCCATGGACATCGCTCATAGCGTGAACTCACGTTCGGTTTTGGAGCTAGGTCGTCTTGAACCGCCCCGGGAATCGTGGAGGCCGGTTGTTTCAATTTAAGGCGGTCTCAGCCGCGGCTGTTTCAAGTTGCCGATAGTAGTTTGTATATAAACATTTCCCGTTTGAGCAAGCTCTCTTGTGCATAGACGGACAGGATGGGTTGCCACCCGAGCCCGGCGACCTCGTTTCAAGCCGGTATACGCGGCAAACTCTCGGCCTGATCGGAATACCTTGGCGTCTCCCATCGTAGCGAGTGTCCGACTGGGCAGCAAATGTACGCGTCAAACGACGACCCCACTTTGGCGAAGTTGCGTCGAGTTGTCGAAATGAGTCGAATAGATGCGCAGGTGCCGGCGAAGATGCTGCGCGGCGACGTCAACTAAAAGACACCGCCGGGTTAATGGCGTTCAGTTAGCGCTGAACGGCATTTTTGTTTGTGGGGCGAGAAGTGCGTGTAAACGGAGCGCCGGGCTGTTAACTTTCTGGTGCGATGCTTGCCTGAAGGCGACGAGTCATGTCCGGCGCGCGCAACACGCCCGCGTATGCCTTGACCGCTTGATAGGCGGCTGCAAAAGGACGGCCATGCCGTGCAACGATGGCTCGCCGCACTAGGCATCAACGCCCCGCAATTCAGGGTGGAGTTCGACCCCATCGGCTCGGATTCGGCTGGCCGCGGGTCGGACAGCACGCAAATTGGCGAACTTCAGGCAGATTCGCCAATGCGCGTTAACCCGATCCTAGTCATCATGGAGCGTGTTGACCTACAGCCATCCGGGCAAGCGAATTGTCCTGCACGTTCGATGGTGAAGCCGAATGCAAGGAGAAGGGAACCATCTTTCAGCGATCCGTGCATCAATGGCAACCTAAACAGCGTAAATTGACCAGGACCACCTCCGCTATGCCGGTTGTAACTGCACAAACCTTTGCACGAGCTTTTTTCGGTAAAACTCCAATTGATGGGCAGATGAACCGTTTCGGGGGAGGCTCGCACGAGGCCTTCCGGCTGGGCGTGGACGGCAAAAACGTTCCCACGTTTAGCAGTAAAGCCTTTTGGGGCGCCACCGCCAACACGGAAGAAAGCATGGGGAAACGGGCGGGGGACTTCAATATTTCCCGCTCACGTGGGACAGTGACTGCGGCGATCACCCTGTTGACTGCGTTTATTGGACTGCTCATCGAGCGGGTTTGCAAGTGCATCAGCAGCTACCAGAAAGAAGATGCCGTCACACAAGCGGTGGTGGATCTTCAAAAGGAAATCCTCGAAAAGGCTCACGTGATTGAGGGTCCGGGTAATCATTCTGTTTCGATAGAGCTGAAACACGGCGGTGAGTTGGAGGTTTCCGAGGATACCGGCGCGAACGGCACAGTCCTCACCATTACTGTGAGGACTGGCGAGACGTCGGAGTCCTTTGCCATCGAGGATTGCGACATCGATGCCCTCAAGTCGCTTCTGGAACGGGAAATTGTTATGCACGAGGCAGATGATTACCGGTACGGGGAAGCCATTGACCGCATCCCGCAGGCGAGACGGGATTGGCTCGCAGGACGTAGTACGCTGCGGGAAGGGGAGGACCTACGCGGAGTGGACCTGCGCGGAGTGGACCTGCGCGAAGCGGGCCTTTACGGAGTGGACCTGAGCGGAGTGGACCTGAGCGGAGCGAACCTGAGCGGAGCAAACCTGAGCGGAGCGAACCTGAGCGGAGTGGACCTGCGCGGAGCGAACCTGAGCGGAGCGAACCTGAGCGGAGTGGACCTGCGCGGAGTGGACCTGCGCGGAGCGGACATGAGCGGAGCGAATCTGAGCGAAGCGGCCCTGTACGGGATGAACCTGAGCGGGAGCGGGCTGGCCAACGCGAACCTGAGCGGAGCGAACCTGAGCGGAGCGAACCTGAGCGGAGCGCGCCTGATCGGAGCGAACCTGATCGGAACGAACCTGATCGGAGCGGACCTGATCGGAACGAACCTGATCGGAGCGGATTTGAGTGAAGCGAACCTGAGAAGAGCGGCCCTGAGCGGAGCGAAGCTGAGCGGAGCGGCCTTGAGCGGAGCGGCCCTGAGCGGAGCGAACCTGAACGGAGCGAAACTGGACACAGCGAACCTGATCGGAGCAGACCTGCGCGGAGCGAACCTGACCGGAGCGAACCTGAGCGGAGCAGACCTAAGCGGAGCGGACCTGAGCGGGGCGAACCTGTCCCTGGTAGACATGCGCGCGACGACCTTGGCTCAGACGACATTTTCGCTGGAAACTATCATCCGTCGCGATCTGTTTACCGACGAAATGCTTTCCAAGATTACCTTCTCTGGACTATCAGCGGACTTGCGCCGTCCAGAAGCACGTGATGTTCTTTTTAACCACCGGAACAATCCTCGTTCCGGCAGCATCCTGACTGCCATAGATAGACGGTTAAAGGGTGATAGAAAGATCCAGTGTATGGAAGTGGCGATAAAGGCGCTAGACGACGTCGTGAGCGCAGGTGTCAACGATCCTGATGTTCAAGCTGTGGTCACGGAGTTCCTGCTCGCTCATCCTGAGTATCAGGATAAGAGTGTTTCGATCGATTCCTTTGTTCAAAAGATGCTTCCAAGGCTGTTCTCGAGCTATCAGGATGTTCTATTCCCGGCGGAGAGTTGGCCCCTATCCGCACTGAAGGTCATGCTGGGGCATGCACAGACACAGTTGACACAACCGGAACCCGAGGGCTACGCATGGGCTCGTGAGAACAGCTTCAGTTTGCTGCAGATACTGGATGCGGCGGAACGGCATGAAGAGCTGGGTGAGCGTGCATCGGCGCTGCGCAAGACTTACCTAAGCGTACTTCCTGATAAATTGAAACGGTTTGTGACAATATCCTCTGAGTTAATGTGCGAGCCGGAGTCGTCATATTTTCCGTTGCTTGCCAAGGAAACGGAGGTTTGCATCCTGCTGACCAAAGATGACTTTAAGAACGGTATGCGGGCCCCCGACGAGCCGGGTGAAGAGTTAAGCAATGTATTCGTTGCCGTCGACTGGAGTCGTATGCCTGATGAATCGAGTGGCAAACCTGACGAATTGATGATGGCAAAAGCGGAGTTCTATCCGCTTTTCAATCAGACGCACCTTGCGCAATTCCGTGTGTTGCATGCCCAAAGCATCTCGCGACTATCGAGTCAGTCGCTGGAGAAGATCGTGAAGGCCGTGATTCCCTCGGAGTATGTCGAAGGTTACATGATTGGGGCCGCCGGTCGCGCGAGCCAGAAGTGGACAACTCCGCAGGCCCAGGTGGATCTGAAGCGGTTCATTCTTCCGCTGGTGGGGCATGATCACGATGATTTCGTCGAGTTCAAGACCTTCTCGAATGCGCGTTTTCAAAAAGGCCTGCTGGAACAGCTTTTTGCGGAGGCCGAGGCAGTACATGGTGCCCTGACCGACGCCGAAAAGGCTTTTTTCCTCAGATCCCATGCAGCCTCATTGTCGTACGCGAGTAGTTCCCTGATGTTTGGTGAGGAATTGGATTCGCCAGAAGGGCTGCGCGTATTGGCGGTCGCAATGCTGAATCATGCCGACGACCTAGATCCTAATGTCAACGGCTTTTCAAAAGACGAACTGGTGGATCACAAGGGGCGGCTCCTTGGGGAGAGGAAACTCCTCACGTGCACAAAGCTACTTTCCGGCAAACTGCAAGAAGCGCTACGAGACCAGGCGAAGAATAATATACGCTTGGAGGCAATCTATACCGCAGCCTTACCTGCAAAATGGAGACAATATTGAGGTTCGTCCGGTTGCTGCGGGATCGAGCTATCATGGCCGAGGGCGTGTGGAAACGGTTTTCTTTTGGCGGCAGGTGAGTTCGCCAGGCAGGTTGGGCGCGCTAACGTAGTGTATCGAGCAAAGCCCTTCAGGGCCTCAGGTTCCAGCCGTTCTCATTGCCTTTATTTGCGTATTTCGGCGAACGTGATCACGCATTCCGGCGGTCCGATGCCCGAGAGCAACAAATCAGCACTTGCGAAAGCAGGTAAAAACAAGGATTCTTGATCCCCGTTCGAGCCCCGAAGCAGGCGCCTTTCTCTGGCGCCATTACGCCGAAAACACCCGGCTCCTTTACGGCGAAAGGCAACAGTCTGACGGCCATCAAATTCTGGACCCGTGCCAAGTTCAAGGGCTGCACGGCTTTGAAGCGAAAGGTCAACCCTACGCGTGTGCCAATTGAAGAAAAGGAAAGCTATCGCTGGCTAGAAAATCTGAGACAATCCACGACATTATTGGGTGCATCCCCAAACGCTGCGTACATATCGGCGATCGCGAGAGCGACATTTACGAACTGTTCTGTGAAGCGCACGACTTGGGCACTCACTTCCTGGTGCGCACATGTGTTGACCGCCTAGCCGGCGACGGAGAGCATACGATCGCCGACGAAATGGCCGAGGCGAAGATCAAGGGTGTCCATCGTGTTGAGCTCCGCGATTCGAAAGGCCGTCCCGACGAAGCCTTTCTTGAGATCAGGTATCGCCGCATTACCGTGCGACCACCTCTCTACAAGCAGCGTCGCTATCCCGACCTACGTCTGACCGTCATTCATGCTCTGGAGACGGCCGCACCCGCCGGTCGGCCTCCGATCGAGTGGAAGTTGATCACTGATCTGCCAGTAAAATCTCGTGCTGACGCTATCGAAAAGCTCGACTGGTACGCGATGCGTTGGAAAATAGAGACCTTCCATAAGGTTCTGAAGTCGGGAGGCAAGGCTGAAGAATCGAAGCTGCGTACCGCCGATCGCTTAGCCAATCTTATCTCGGTGTTCTGTATCCTGAGTTGGCGCATCTTCTGGCTGACGATGCTCAACCGGTGCGCTGCCCATGCGCCGGCCCAGTTGGCGCTCACACAAACAGAAGTCGAACTCCTCGATCGCGTCGTTAAAGACACGCCTCGCATGGCACAGGCTCCGCCGCTGCTGCGCAGCCTTCACAAGCTTGCGCAACTCGGCGGCTACCTTGCACGTGCCAGCGACCCGCCGCCAGGCAATACCGTCGTGTGCCGCGGCATGCGACGCCTGATTGACATTCAGCTAGGCTATGAACTTGCACACCACGACGGTGGGTAATTGCAAGGTTCGCGAGACGCTTATTCGATAGCGGCTTGGTGCGCGTAAGGTCGATACTGCCAGCCACTTCTTGATGTCGCGCCGCGTGAGGGCGGATAGAGCAGTGCCTTTGAATTGCGGGATCAGCAGTTTGATGACGATCCCGCTCCATTCGCGCCGCGTGCTGGCCGCCAGTTTCGCTTTCTTCCTGGCGAACCAGTCTTCGAGATACTTCCCTGTGAGAAGAACATCGCCCGGTACTCGGGCGTGTGCTCGTGCGTGATTGGATTTCGGAAATACCTGAGCATAATCGAAAGTGCCGCGCGACTGAAGCTTGCCGCGTCACGCAGCTTGAGCGTGCCGCGCGCGCTGGGATCGGGAATACGTCAGAGATCACTTCGGTGCGGAGGCCCTCCGGAACGACCACGACGCGCCTGCCGTCTGTGACGGGGCTCCTTTGCGGGCCTGCGAGGGTAACGGCAGCGGCGAGCAGGGCGGCGACGTCTTTCTCATCAGTGAAATTTTCGAGCATGAGATTCCCTTTTGGATTTTAGAAATTTGAAAGAGGACGACAATCAGCCGAACGAGACGGCGCGGTCGCTGGAATTATTGTCGGCGAGCAAGTTTCAGAATCGATGGCGAGAAACGTTGCCGCGACGATTAAAACGACAGCCCAGATCTACAGCAGAGTCATTTCCAAAGCGCTCCTGCCCGGACTGCTACACGGAGAAACCAAATGCATCCGATCGCCATGCCGTACAGCGCGGCGACGCCAAGCCCCTTAAAGAATCAATCGACGGCGCGAAGGCGCGCGATGTCAGCAGGCAGTTATCGTTGATTGAACGGTCCATGTCGTGACCACTCCCATGAAGCTGTCAAATTGTGCGTCGGTCATCTCGGTGCAGTCCGTCCATCCGGCTGCGACCAGCTGTGCAACGGCGCTTTTGTGTTGGCAATCATCTTTGACGCGTGTGGGAGAAACGAGAAGCCGAAAAGCGGTCTGGGCCAATGCCGCCTTCATCTGCGGCACCGTTGTCGAGTGGATACGGCAAAAATACAAACATATTGATCAAAAATTAAATACGAATGTACTTGTTGCAAGATCAACTTGTAACAGAATTAACTCGCCGAGCTGGCGCGGCGCGCAACAGAAACGGGTATTCGGATTCCGCGGTTGGTCTATGCTTGTGCGGAGCAGAGGTTACAGGCAGCGTGGGGCGATCGTTGATCCCTGGGCAAAGAACGGCCAGAAAAATAATTCAAAAAATTTGCTGCTTCGACGTTGACATCGCGGCTCCATTTCGACAGGTGGCCTTCTGCGACAGTCGCCTAAGGATTTTTACATCGCGACAAATGAGCCCGGCACTTACTTCACGGCGTCGCAAAATGACTTGATCGCGTAGATTGAACTACCACGCCGATGCGTGGAATATCACCCATGGGTACGCTCGAAGCAGCCGCGGGCGCATGTACATCAATAGGAGACGCCTTATCTTGCTCGCGACACACGCTGAGGACCCTAGTCTTCGCGTGTTCGGCCGTCCACTTCAATGAGCGCGCGATCCTCTGCATTGCCTTGCTCGGCATGTGCTCTGGTAAAATAGCCAGCTTAGACGGTTGTCCGTGGCAGCGGCCAGAACGCGAGTTCAGAATGGGACGTCACGGGCCCGCAGCTTCGTTGGCGGGGAGGGTACCGCATTCCACTAGGGTAATTTGACTGCGACCAATAGAGGCGAATTCAATGGACAACAGGGATTCGGATCTGGGCAGACATCATGATCTGCAAGGACGACTTGGACGGAGATGTGATGATGTCGGCGATGGAACGCTTTCGAATACTCATTGCGGCTCTGGCTTTTGCTGGTTCGGCCGTCGAGGCGCAAGCATCCGATTTCTGGGGAACGCGTCTTCCGAACCAGCCGACTCAATTTATCTTTGGCTACGGCTCACTGATCAATACGCCATCTCGCAACGCTACGGCCGGCAGATCGACTTCTGCCATTCCTGTGCGCGTCTCAGCGGCGTTCGGCTACGTGCGCAGTTGGAGTGACCGCTCACGCACGGGGTTTACGGCGCTCGGCCTACGTCGTTCGTTCGAGGGCGAGGAGCCAATGACGATAAACGGAGTGATCTATCCCGTGGGCGATGACATGTCCGCGTTCGACGAGCGAGAGAAGGGCTATGTGCGCGTCGAGGTGCCCCGTGCATTTATGGAGGCTGTTTCATGGCAGCCGCTGCCGGCGCAAGGCACGGTCTGGGTGTACGTGCCAAAGGCAGAAGGAAAGGTGCCGGGCGAGGGGCTTCCCTCACCGGACGCGCGATTTCCACTTGTCGAGTCATATATCGACGTCGTGATCGAAGGAGGGCTGGAATATGGGCCCGAATTTGCGCGCGAGATCCTTGAGACGACTAGGGACTGGAGCCCCTATTGGCTCAATGACCGTACGCTCGCACGTCGACCCTGGGTCTTCGACAAACAGTTCGAAATGGTCGATGCATTACTCGCCAAATCGGCACCTTGCTTCGCGCGGCGAGCGTTCTCCGAAGACTATGCGGCTGCGAGCGCAGCTGTCGTAAAGCAAGGAGCGGCCTGTACGCGAGGAGTGAAGGCTGACTAGTACTACTATGTCATAAAATCCCTGGCACTCCAGGCCGCTGCTTCAAATCTACGAAGCGTGGCTCAGGGCAACACTCGAAACGCTGTCGTCGAAGTCCGATACGGCCAAGGCGATCAACTACACGCTGAAGCAGTGGAGCGTACTGACGTTGTATTGCGAAGACGGTACGCTCGAGATCGGCAACATCATCGCGGAGAACGCGCTGCGTTGTGTAAGCCTGGGCCGGAGAAGTTTTTTATTTGCCGGCTCAGACAGCGGCGGCGAACGGGCAGCCGCGATGTACGCATTGATTGGCACTTGCACACTGAATGACATCGATCCGCGCCTACCTCGACTATGTGCTAACCCACATCGCCGGTCACAACATCAATCGAATCGACGAGCTCATGCCTTGGCGTGTGGCCGACAAGCTGCGCACACCGGGCAGCCCGCCAGATCCCACTAACTGACTGGCAGCTCCAGTGCACCATCATGTTTTCGGCGCACGCGAATGGACGCACGGCGCCTGAGGCGCTTACGATGTTAAGGGGCGCTGGACATGGCTCTCATGCAACGCCGTCCATGATTCCGATCAGGCGCCAATACACATCCATTGCCTTCGGCTGCCGCTGCCGTGAAGCTGGCGTGCGTCTGTCGACGGGGACCGTGGCGGACTGCTTCGACAACGCCATGTGTGAGAGCCTCTTCGCCACGCTCGAATGCGAATCGCCGCGCCCGCACACACTTCAAAACCCGTGAGCACGTGCGGCAAGCGCTGTTCTCGTGGATCGAAGGTTGGTACAACGTCGGCCGTCGTCATAGCAGCATAGGTTACCGCTTGCCGATCCGCTACGAGCAACTTCACAACGAACAAAACCGAATCCGCTCTATTGGTAAGTTGCCTACCGCCGGCCGGCGTCGTGGTCGTAGCGAGCGACCCGCCGACCGGCCGTGGACAACTCACCGCACGGCTCAAACCGGAGGAAACCAGTCCAGTCGAAATTCAACCGCTTAACCGTACTTGGAAACGGGTCACCCCCAGGCGGATGCTATTGCCACGAGAAGCGTAAGATAGTTTCCCCGCGCAAGATTTCACCAGGCTTGAGTTCAGTAGAGGGAAAAGATGAATGATTCGGTGAATCGGGAAAATGTTCTGCCTCCAAAGCAAATCCGTCCGTCTGACGGTATGTTTTGCCGGAACTACCAACGACGCTCCCGTCAAGATAGTTGCTCGTATAAAACTGCAAACCGGGCTCTGTCGTATAAATCTCGAGCTGGCGTCCGCTGGTGGGATCGTAGGCTCGTGCAGCGAAGCCTGGTTCGCTGCGGCCACCGTTGTCAAGCACCCAGTTGTGGTCATAGCCATGCGCCCATACAAGTTGCTGAAAATTAGAGCGAAGATATGTCCCAATCGGCGTCGGAATCTGAAGGTCCATTGGAGTTCCAGCAACCGTGGACAATTCACCGGTGGGAATGGACGTCGAGTCGGTAGGTGTGTAGCGTGCGGCTACGATCTGGATGCGCTGATTCTCAACGCTACCACTTCCCTCTCCAGCAAGGTTAAAGTACGTATGATTTGTCAGGTTAACCACTGTAGTTTTATCGGTGCTGGCCTTGTACTCGATATGCAGCGCATTATCATCCTTGAGCACATAACTTACCCGCACTGTTAGCTTACCAGGAAACCCGTTTTCCCCATCTGGACTTACATAGATCAATTCAACTCCGGCGCCTTCTCCTCCTCGGATGATCTTTGCGCTCCAAATTTTCGTGTCAAAGCTATTCGGACCGCCGTGTAGTGTATTCGGCATACTGTTGATGGGCAAGTTGTAGCTTTTTCCATCGAGTTGGAATCGACCATTACCAATTCGATTTGCATATCTACCTATAACCGATCCGAAGTGAATGCTACTATTGTATGTTTCGTAGTCCTTCAAGGATCCGAATCCCAGTACTATGTTCTCGGGATCCCCGAGCCTGCTTGGTACATTGATTTCGGTGATAATGGCGCCGTAGGTGATCAATTTGACCGCGACACCATGCGAATTCTCGAGGGTGTACTGACTCACCGGCCGCCCATTTTGGGCGACGCCATAAAGGTGCTCAGAAACCGTAGTCGCGCGGGCAGCCGACAGAGAAGTGAGGATGCAGCAAGTGAGGATAGTTGAAACTACCGCGCTTCTCGCATTGAGAAGACAACTCGATCGAATATAGTTCATTGGAAGCCCGATACGATGTTTTGTGATCCGCAATTTATCTGGGTTGTGTCGCGTTGCAGAGCGTGCCGTATGCCGCACGCAAGGATCTCCTTCTGAGGTTTGGATTGCGATGCAATGACTAGCAAACTGGTGAAATATCCTTTCTGGGCGATCGTTCACTCGAAAGAGCCAATGCCGTGTAGAGTCCCAACTAATTCGCCGCCGAGCTTCGTTGATTCAGGTGCTGCTAAATTCGCCCTCATGCCGCGCGAGCGGCCAGCGTGCGCATGCGCGTCAGGTTGTAGGTCGCCTGAGTCAGGAGAAAGAGTTGGTCGACGCGCTTCAGACCTCGATACATCACCTGCCGAATCCTCCCGACTGTCTTACTCCAACCAAACACCTGCTCAATGCATTTGCGTTTGCGCTGACTAATAGCGTAGCCGGGCCATCGTGTCGTTCGAGCATCGATGGCGGAGCCGCCCGCGCGGCCGACGTTTTGTGCCACGTGCGGCGTCACATTATTCGCGCGGCACGTTGCCACGAAGCCCGCCGTGTCGTAATTTTTATCAGCGCCGAGGGTAATGGACGTACCGACGACTCGCGCGGCGTCCGCAAGCATCTGCGCCGCCGTGTCTCGCTCGGCCGTGCCGTTGGCCTGCGTGACCTGTGCGTTCACGACCAGGCCATGCCGATTATCGGTCAGCACGTGACCCATGT
>NZ_JACSUE010000040.1:0-13907 GCF_014384845.1 Caballeronia sp. EK | reverse complement strand
GCGCGATGGCACAGCCTGGAATCCCCCAAAACCTTGATTCTTTACTCCCCACCGCTTGACTCTCAATACAGTTGCTTTCTTTGCAGCAGCAAAGAAAGTGACTGCCGCCCCGCACAGGGGCAGTGCTAATAGACCGACACGAAACCGGGATCCGGCGGCGAAATCCAAGCGTTCGCCCGAAACCCCCATACCCCACGCGCAAGCCGCCATCGCGACGCATCCGTCGAGCCCTCAAACATCCGCAAACTTACCAAACTCCAGCTTCGCGATAGCATTGCGATGCACTTCGTCGGGCCCGTCAGCGAGCCGCAACGTACGCGCCGACGCATACGCATACGCCAGCGGAAAGTCATCGCTGACGCCGCCTGCGCCGTGCGCCTGGATCGCCCAGTCGATCACCTGACACGCGACGTTCGGCGCGACGACCTTGATCATCGCGATCTCGCCGCGCGCGCCCTTGTTGCCGACGGTGTCCATCATGTACGCGGCCTTGAGCGTCAGTAGCCGCGCCTGCTCGATCATGATGCGCGCCTCGGCGATACGCTCCTGCGTCACGCCATGATGCGCGATCGGCTTGCCGAACGCGACGCGTCCGAGCGTGCGCGTCGTCATCAGTTCCAGCGCGCGTTCCGCGAGTCCGATCAGGCGCATGCAATGATGAATGCGCCCCGGCCCGAGGCGGCCCTGCGCGATCTCGAAGCCGCGTCCTTCGCCCAGAAGCATGTTCGTCGCGGGCACACGCACGTGGTCGAGCGTGACGTCCATGTGGCCGTGCGGGGCATCGTCGTAACCGAAGACGCTCAGCGGCCGATGCACCGTGATGCCGCTCGCATCGGCGGGCACGAGAATCATCGACTGTTGCGCGTGTTTCGGCGCTTGCGTGTCGGTCTTGCCCATCACGATATACACCTTGCAGCGCGGATCGCCCGCGCCCGATGACCACCACTTGTGGCCGTCGATGACATAGCTGTCACCGTCGCGCACGATGCTGCAACGAATGTTGGTCGCATCCGACGACGCGACTTCCGGCTCGGTCATCAGAAACGCCGAGCGGATTTCGCCGCGCAACAACGGTTCGAGCCATTGCGCCTTATGCGCATCGGTGCCGTAGCGTTCGATGGTCTCCATGTTGCCCGTGTCGGGCGCGCCGCAGTTGAACACTTCCGGCGCCCACGGCACACGGCCCATGATTTCGCAGAGCGGCGCGTATTCGAGATTCGTCAGGCCCGCGCCACGTTCCGATGCAGGCAGAAAGAGATTCCAGAGTCCTTCGGCGCGCGCCTTTTCCTTCAGGCCTTCGATCAGTCGCGTCGGAATCCACGCATTGCCCGCCGCGCGATTGGCCGCGATTTCGTCGGCGTAAGCGCGTTCGTTGGGATAGATGTGCGCATCGAAGAACGCGAGCAGCTTTTCGCGCAACGCTTGCACCTTGGGCGTGTAGTCGAAGTTCATGGCTTGTCTCCCTCGCTTTTATCGGCCGACTTTCTGTGCGTACTGCCACGCGAGTTCGGCCATCGGCCGCGCGCGCTTGCCCGCGTCGACGGCTTGCGCGCTCGCGGCCGTGCCATCGACGACGCGCTTCATGATGCCTTGCAGGATCGCGGCGATGCGGAACATGTTGTAGGCGAGATAGAAGTTCCAGTCGCCTTCGATCGTGAAGCCCGTGCGCTCGCAATAGCGCTTCACGTAGGCGGCTTCATCGGGGATGCCGAGCGCGGCCCAGTCGAGCCCGGCGATGCCGCGAAACTGCGACGGATCGACATGCCACGCCATGCAGTGATACGCGAAATCGGCGAGCGGATCGCCGAGCGTCGAGAGTTCCCAGTCGAGCACGGCCAGCACGCGCGGCTCGTCCGGATGGAAGATCAGATTGTCGAGCCGATAGTCGCCGTGCACGACACTCACGCGCGCGCCTTGCGTCTGCGGAATGTGCTGCGGCAGCCATTCGATCAGGCGATCCATCGCATCGATCTTCTCGGTCTCAGACGCGACATACTGCTTGCTCCAGCGCCCGATCTGCCGCTCGAAGTAGTTGCCCGGCTTGCCGTAGCCCGACAGTCCGGCGGCCTCGATATCGACCGTATGGAGCGCGGCGATCACGCGATTCGTTTCGTCGTAGATCGCGGCGCGTTCGGCGGGCGTCATGCCGGGCAGCGACTGATCCCACAGCACCCGGCCCTGCACGAACTCCATCACATAGAACGCACGGCCGATCACGCTTTCGTCCTCGCACAACGCGAGCATGCGCGCGACGGGGACGTCGGTCGCAGCGAGCGCGTCCATCACGCGATACTCGCGCTCGATGGCATGCGCGGACGGCAAAAGCTTCGCCACGGGTCCGGGCTTCGCGCGCATCACATAGCTTTGCGCGGGCGTGACAAGCTTGAACGTCGGGTTCGACTGACCGCCCGCGAACTGCTCGACGGTCAACGGGCCGCCGAAGCCATCGACATTCGCTGCGAGCCACGTCGAGAGGGCGTCGATGTCGAAGCGCTGTTTGTCCTGCACCGGGCGCGTTCCTTCGAACGCGGAAAAATCGGAGTGCTTGTTCTTTTCTTCGTCCTGCATCGTCTCCTCCGTTTTTGCGTCGCCATCACTTCATGTCGATGGCCTTATAGCGTACGAACTGCGCATAGAGCAGTTCCATCGTCGTGTTGCGCACGTCGGCGTGCAGCGGCGAGGGCGGCGAATGATTGATCGCGTGCACGATCCAGTCGCTCGATTTGTCGCCGACGTCGAGTGCGTTGATGCAGCCCGTCGCCTGCGACAGATGCCCGAAGAACGCGCGCCCGCCGGCTGTGATCGCATGCGAGAGCAGCGCGCGATTGACGCCGCCGTGCAGCACGAGCAGCACCGTGTCCCACGAGCGATCCTCGCGCAGGCGCGCAACCGCGGGCAGCGCGCGATCGAGCAACTGGCCGATCGTCTCGCCGCCGAGAAATTGTGTTTCTTCCGGCACGACGCCATCGAACACCGAAAGAAACGCGCGCTCGATGTCCGATGTCGTGAGGTCCTTGAGCTTGCCGCCGCGAATTTCCTGCCACTCGGGCCAGATTTCCGGCTCGATCGATTGACCCGTTTCCGCGAGCACGCGACGCGCCGTTTCCACCGTGCGCGGCAATCCGCTCACGATCACGCGATCGAAGCGAATCTTTTGCGCGGCGAACTCGCGGCCCGCCGCACTCGCTTCCTCGCGTCCCTGTTCGTTGAGCGGGACGCTTTCGGGATCGATCGCGCGGCCGCTGTCGTCGAAATAGGTGACGTCGCCATGACGCATCAGAAAGATGCGGCGGCGCTTCGGCAATTCGTACTGAGCCATGAGCTTAACGATAATTCGGCTGACGTTTTTCGAGGAACGCGGTGATGCCTTCGAGCGCGTCGCCGTGATGGAGCGCATCGACGAAGCTGTCGCGTTCCATGTCGAGATGCGCGGCGAGCGGCTGCACGTCGGCGGCGCTGATCAGCGACTTGATGCGCGCCATCGCTTTCGGCGACACGCTGCCGAGATCGTCGGCCCACGCGATGGCCGCATCGAGCGCGATGCCTTTCTTCGTCAGCCGGTTCACGACGCCGACTTCGTGCAGACGCGCCGCGCCGATCGGCTTCGCTTCGAGCAGCACTTCGCTTGCGAGCGTACGCGGCAGCGCGCGCGACAGGAACCACGATGCGCCGCCGTCGGGCGTAAGGCCGACGCGCGCATATGACATGACGAACCTGGCGTCATCGGCGGCGACGATCAGATCGCACGCGAGCGCAAGCGAAAAGCCCGCGCCCGCGGCCGCGCCTTCGACGGCCGCGATCACCGGTTTCGTCGATGCGCGCAGCGCGCTGATCCATTCCGCCAGCAAGTCGATGCTCGCGCCTTGCACCGACGGATCCAGCGCACGGTTCTCAAGCAGACGATTCAGATTGCCGCCCGCGCAGAAGAAATTGTCGGCGCCGGTCAGCACGATCGCGCGCACGGTGTTGTCGCGCTCCGCCGTGTTCAGCGCCTCGATGCCGGCAGCGTACATGTCCGGATGCAGCGCGTTACGCGCTCCGGGATTGGACAACTTGAGCACGAGCGTGGTGTCGCTGCCCGCGGGACGGTCTGTCAGTAATTCGGCGCTCATCTGAGCTCCTCGATATGGGTAAGCGAAAGTCCGAGCTGCGCCCGCCGCGTGAGCCAGGGCGCCGGCCGGTAGCGCGGGTCGCCGAGTACGGCGTGGATGTTGCGCAGGATGGTCAGGATGGTCGTCGCGCCGATGGCGTCGCCGAGCGCGAGCGGGCCGCGCGGATAGCCGAGGCCGAGCGTCACCGCGAGGTCGATGTCCCCGGGCGTCGCGATGCCTTGCTGCGCGATATCGCAGCCGATGTTCACGATCGTCGCCACCACGCGCTGCGCGACGAAGCCGGTCGAATCGCGGATCACGGTGACGGGCACGCCGTCGAAGGAGAAGAGGGCGTGCGCGGCGTCGCGCATGGCGGGCGAGGTCGCGGGCGTCGTCATGATCGTGCGGCGCGCGACGGTGTCGAGCGGGAAGAGCGTATCGACGGCGACGACGCGCGTGGCGTCGAGATGTTCGTTGACGGCGGCGGTCGTCGCATCGAGGCCGAGCGGCGTCACGATGATGAGCGATTCCGGCTCGGGCGTGTGGCCCGCGTCGATGTGCACGGAGCAATCGCATTTGGCGATCAGCTTCAGCACCTCCTCGCGACCGGCGTGCGACGCGCGGCTGATCCAGACGTGCGTCGGCAGTTGCGTGGGCGCGGCGGGTTCCGGCGGCACGTCCTGCTTGCCATCGACATATCGATAAAATCCCTCGCCCGCCTTGCGCCCGATGAGTCCGCCCGCGAGCCGCGTGCCGGTGATCGGCGACGGCTTGAAGCGCGGCTCTTCATAGAACTGGTGATAGATCGATTCCATCACCGGATGCGAGACATCGAGCGCGGTGAGATCGAGCAGTTCGAACGGCCCGAGGCGAAAGCCCGCCTGCTCGCGCATGATGCGGTCGATATCCGCGAAGCTCGCGACGCCTTCGCTCGCCACGCGCAGGCCTTCGGTGTTCATGCCGCGCCCGGCGTGATTGACGATGAAGCCCGGCATATCCTTCGCGCGCACCGGCGTGTGGCCCATGCGGCGCGCGAGGTCCATCAGTGCGTCGCCGGCGCGCGGGTCGCCGCGCAGGCCGTCGATCACTTCCACGACACGCATCAGCGGCACGGGATTGAAGAAGTGAAAGCCCGCGACGCGCTCCGGATGCGCGCAGCCGGCGGCGATCGCGGTGATCGACAGCGACGAGGTATTCGACGCGAGAATGCAATGCTCGCCGACCACCGCTTCGAGTTCGCGGAACAGCTCGCGCTTGATGTCGAGATTCTCGACGATCGCCTCGACGATGGCATCGCAATCGGCCAGTTCGCTCGCGTCGCCCGCATCGCGGATGCGCGCGAGCGCGGCGTGCGCGTCGGCTTCCTTGAGCTTGCCCTTTGCGGTGAGCTTCGCGAACGTCTCCGACAGATACGCGCGCGCGGCGGCGAGCGCTTTCGGATTGGTGTCGTAGACATGCACGTTCAGTCCGCCGAGCGCCGCGATCTGCGCGATGCCGCGCCCCATCGCGCCGCTGCCGACGATACCGAGCGTCTCGATCCTGTAGTCGTGCTGGCTCATGATGCGGTTCTGCTCCTCGGAGATGGGAACGCGCGTGGCGTCGGGTTCGATGCGGTTGGGCGGGCGCGCCGTCGCTCAGAGTCGGGCGAGACGTTCGAGCGCGAGCGCGAGCGTTTCTTCCTTTTTCGCGAAGCAAAAGCGCACGACGCCCGATTCATGGCTCTCGTGATAGAACGCCGACACGGGAATCGCGGCCACGCCGATCTCGCTCGTGAGCCACTGCGCGAATTCGGCTTCGGGCATGTCGCTGATCTTCGAATAATCGACGCACTGGAAGTATGTGCCGTCGCAAGGGAGCAGCGAGAAGCGCGTGTTCGACAGTCCCGCGCGGAAGAAGTCGCGCTTCTTCTGATAGAACGCGGGCAGTTCCAGATACGGCTTCGGATCTTCAAGATAGTGCGCGAGACCGATCTGCATCGGCGTATTCACCGTGAACACGTTGAACTGGTGCACCTTGCGGAATTCGGCGGTGAGCGCAGACGGCGCGGCGACGTAGCCCACTTTCCAGCCTGTCACGTGAAAGGTCTTGCCGAAGCTCGACACGACGAAGCTGCGTTTGGCCAGTTCCGGATAGCGCGAGACGCTTTCATGCGGCGCGCCGTCGTAGACCATGTGCTCGTAGACTTCGTCGGAGACGATCAGCACGTTGGTGTCGCGCACGATCTCCTCGAGCTTTTTCATGTCGTCGGCGCGCCATACGCGGCCGGTCGGATTGTGCGGCGTGTTGATCATCAGCAGCCGCGTCTTCGGCGTGATCGCGGCGGCGATCTTGTCGAAGGGCAGCGCGTAATCGGGCGCTTCGAGCGACACGAACACCGGCTTGCCGCCCGCGAGCTCGATCGACGGCACGTAGCTGTCGTACATCGGCTCGATGACGATGACTTCATCGCCCGGATGCACGCAGCAGAGTATGGCCGTGAGGAGCGCCTGCGTGGCGCCGGCGGTCACCGTGATCTCCGTATCCGGGTCGTAGGTGCGGCCGTAGAGCGCGTCGATCTTGCGCGCGATCGCGTGGCGCAAGGGCGCGGCGCCCGCCATCGGCGGATATTGATTGTGGCCGTCGCGCATTGCGCCGGCGACCGCATCGACGATGCGCGGATCGCAGTCGAAATCGGGGAAACCCTGACCGAGATTCACCGCGCCCTTTTGCGTCGCGAGCGCGCTCATCACGGTGAAGATGGTCGTGCCCACATTGGGCAGACGCGACGGGAAGGAAAGCTCGGGCGGTGTCGGCGGCAATTCGTGCGTGGCGTTCATGATGATGTGGACGTTGAATAGGGCTCGCGACTATTTTAAGACAGCATCAGCCGATGGCCGTCTGTGCTTCGAACTCGAGCACGAAGGGTTTCGGTTCGGCGATGCGAAAGGCGAAGTCGCGCGCGATGCGGCGTGCGAGCTTCAGCACCGCGCGATCCTTCGAGACCAGCCACTGCGCGCCCGACGCGTGCGCGAGTTCGAGAAACTTCTGGTCGTCGCGATCGCGGCATTTGGGCAGCGGGCGCTCGTCTTCTTCGATGCTCGCGGCGACGAGCGTCGACAGGCGCGCGACGGTCGCGAGCGCGGCGGTCTTGTCGACCTCCATGCGCACGAACTGCGGATAGTCGAGCACGCGCGTGAGTTCGCGCAGGCAACGTTCGTCGATCAGCGCTTCGAGCGTGCGGGCTTCGAGGGCCGCGTGAATCGGGCGCGTGGCGGCGTCGTCGAATACGAGGATGTCGATCCACACATTCGAATCGAGCACCACGCGCGTCGGCGACGGCAGCGGCGCGGCGGAATTGTCCATTCGATACAATCAGGGGTTTATGCCAACGATCGCCGGCGGGGTGCCGGCGAGCCTCCATGATAATCGTTCTCTCTCCCGCCAAATCGCTCGACTACGAGACGCCTGCTCATATCAAGAAGCACACGCTGCCGCAATTCGTCGATGACGCCGCCGAGTTGATCGACGGGCTGCGCGAACTTTCGCCGCAACAGATCGGCGGCATGATGGGCATCTCGGACCAGCTCGCGGCGCTGAATTTCCAGCGTTACGCGGAGTGGTCGAAGACTTTCGATGCGCACAATTCCAAGCAGGCGGTGCTCGCGTTCAACGGCGACGTGTACGAAGGCTTCGCCGCGAAGACGCTCTCCGCGGGCGATCTCGACTTCGCGCAGAACCACGTGCGCGTGTTGTCGGGGCTGTACGGTCTGCTGCGGCCGCTCGATCTGTTGCAGCCGTATCGCCTGGAAATGGGCACGAAATTTCCGAACGCGCGCGGCAAGGATCTGTACGCGTTCTGGGGCGAGCGCATCACGGCGGCGCTCAACGAACAGCTGAAAAAGCAGCGCGGCGCGCGCGTGCTGGTGAATTGCGCGTCGGGGGAATATTTCAAGTCGGTCAGGCCGAAGCTGCTCGCGGCGCCTGTCATCTCGCCGGTCTTCGAGGACTGGAAGGGCGGACGCTACAAGATCATCAGTTTTCACGCGAAGCGCGCGCGCGGTCTGATGGCGCGTTTTGCGGTCGAGAACCGCGTCGACGAGCCGGAAGCGCTCAAGAGCTTCGACAGCGAAGGCTACAAGTTCGACCCGAAGGCGTCGAACGACACGACATACGTATTTCGTCGCCGCATCGGGGATTGAGACCCGCGCGGCAAGCACGCAAGGAAACGCAGATGACACTCTCCATTTCAAGCAATTTCGACGCGGGCGCGATCGAAGTCCTCAACGCCGACGATCCCGAGGACATTCGGCTGCGCATCCGTCCCGACTCGCATGCCGATTTCGCGCAATGGTTCTACTTTCGCGTGTCCGGTGCGCGTGGCGAGCGTCTCGTGATGACCTTCGAGAACGCGGCCGAGTGCGCGTTCCCGGAAGGCTGGCGCGACTACGAGGCGGTCGCGAGTTATGACCGTGTGAACTGGTTCCGCGTATCGACGGAATACGACGGCAAGGTGATGAAGATCGATCACACGCCGGACTTCGATCGTATCTATTACGCGTACTTCGAGCCGTACAGCGAAGAGCGCCACTCGGAATTTCTCGGTGCGGTTCAGCAGATGCCGCTCGCGACGCTGACCGAACTCGGCAGTTCGGTGCAGGGCCGCCCGATGTCGGTGCTCTCGCTCGGCATCCCGGACTTCGGCGACGCCGAGCCGAAGAAGAAAGTCTGGATCATCGCGCGTCAGCATCCGGGCGAGACCATGGCGGAATGGTTCGTCGAAGGGCTCGTGAAGCGTCTCGCGGGCTTCGGCGACTGGGCGGGCGATCCGGTTGCGCGCTCGCTTTTCGAGCGTGCCATCTTCCATATCGTGCCGAACATGAATCCCGACGGCAGCGTGCTCGGCAACTTGCGCACCAACGCGGCGGGCGCGAACCTGAACCGCGAATGGATGGAGCCGAGCGCGGAGCGCAGCCCGGAAGTGCTCGCCGTGCGCGAGGCCATTGCGGAAACGGGCTGCGACCTGTTCTTCGATATCCACGGCGACGAAGCGATTCCCTATGTGTTCGTCGCGGGATCGGAGATGCTGCCGGGCTTCACTCCGCAGCAGGCGAAGGAACAGAAGGCGTTTGTCGAATTCTTCAAGCAGGCGAGCCCGGATTTCCAGGACGTGTATGGCTACGAGTCGAGCAAGTATCAGACGGATGCATTGAAGCTCGCGTCGAAGTACATCGGCAACGAGTACAAGTGCTTGTCGCTCACGCTGGAGATGCCGTTCAAGGACAACGCGAATCTGCCGGATGAGAGCGTCGGCTGGAGTGGCGCGCGTAGCGCGGCGCTCGGCGCGTCGATGCTGCAGGCCATCCTGTGGCATCTGCAGTCTTCCGGCGCCTGACGCCGGCGACTAACCCGCTGATGTAAGAAGGGCGTGGCCGCTTTATGTGGCCACGCCCTTTTTTGTCGTGTCTTCGTTGCAGGGAAAAAATCGGCTAGTGCTTCTTGGTCGTCTTCTTCGTCGACTTGGCCGAAGACTTCGACGTGCTCTTCGTCTTGCCGGTGGTCGCCTTGTTTTTCGTGCCGTGTTTGCCCTTCGTACTGTGGGTCGAGCGCGGTTCGGCACGTGGACGCAACGCCGGCACCGGATCGTTCCAGCCGAAAGCGAGCATCTGGCTGCCGACATAACCGCAGCGGAACTTGAGCGGAGTGGGATCGCGCTCCCCGTCCTTCGGCATGCCTTGACCTTCGACGGTCACCACGTTGTCCACCTTGATTCGCTGTTTCTTCTCGTCGAACGAATCGTTCCACGGCTCGATTGCAGAATGGGAGGCATCGAACGAGTCGGGCGGAAATTCGACGTGATCGAAAGCCGAAGACGTACTGGCGATGAAGTTGCCATGCGCGGCGCAATCCGCGACGAGCGGGTTGGCCTTGAAGTCGATGACGAAGTGGTGAATCAGTTCGTTGCGCTCGTCGAGCGAATCGGCAAAAGCGGAAACCGCGCATGTGAGTGATGCGCATACCGCCAACCGGCCGACGAGCCGCAGGAGCCGGCGCGGTGCGTAGTTACTTTCCATCAAGTCTGGCGCTAAGAAGACACGGGCAAGTAAGATGCGCCGTGTGGGGAAGGAGTTCAATCTTATCGTACTTTGCACGCGTGCCCATCGCCCGGAATCCGATATCCGAGGCATGGGATTGCACGAGGCGGGCAAGGTTCGCGAGACTTAGACGCGCGGACCGCGATCGAGCCGATAGCGGCGCACGTCATACGTGGTGATCCACGCAGGTTTGTACACGGCGATCAGGATGGTAAGCAGACCGGTGAAGAGCGCCTCGCCGACGCCCAGCAGCAGCGAGCCTCGCGTGAACGCCGGAGGTACGACGAACCGGCCGCTAGCGAGCGCCATCTCGAGCAGCACGGTGGCACCACATGCCGCCGCCACCGCCGCAGCCGAAGTGACGAAGCCGTGCCCGGTGATGAAGGTGATGAGGTTGCGCGGCAACCAGGCATTGCTCAAACGCTGCAACAGCGTCGAAACCGCGACGGGCAGTGCGCCGAAGAGCAGGTAGGTGGTCGCTACCGAGAGCCACGAGGCATCGAGGACGACGGCGGCGAGGCCTGTAGTCGCAGCAGTTCCGATCAGCGCGAGCCTCCAGTCGAACAATGTGACCATCAGTGTCGCGCCCAGCAGATGAATGACGGGTCCGTCATCGAACCATGCGTTGCATGCCCACAGCACCGAGACCGCGACGATGATGCCGAGCCACACGTTTTGCAGCGTCGCATCCTGCAGACGAGCGAACGGTCGCTGCAGCAGCCCGAGCGCGAGCACGCCCGCGGCTGCGATCCAGCTGCCGACGGTAAGCCAAAGCGGTAGCGGTGTGTAGAAGAACCCCATGCCTTGCATATTACTCGTTGCGCGTAAAACGTGTGCGCAAAGGACGAACCCGTTTGCCTGGTTTGTTGCTAGAACGTCGACTCAGGCTCGGCGGCCATGGGAAGCGCAGCCGCGTCGTTGTCGAGAAGCGACGGATAACGCGTCCGTGGACGGCGCAACGGAATCGCGCCTGGCTGCCCCGCGACGACACGCGCGGATCTCTCGCTTCCAATGCGCAGAATTTCGAGGTGCGAGTTCTGCACGCCGTTGTAGATCGCGACCGCGGCGGCGCGATTTGTCGCGCCCAGCTGCTGGAAGATACTTGCAAGGTGGATCTTCACCGTGCCTTCGCTGATACCGAGTGTCTTCGCGATCATCTTGTTCGTGCTGCCCATGTGGACGCAGCGCATGATCTGCTGCTGTCGGGGCGACAGAGCCGGATGGTGGCGGATTTTGAGCGGCAGTTTGGCGATATCCCGAGCGCGGCGGGCGGTGAGTTCGAGCGTCAGTTCTGGATCGACCACGTCGGGCGGAATGTAGTGGCCGCCGACGAGCACCATCTCAAACGCGCGAAGGATAAGGATCGGGTCGAGCGCGCGTGGGATCACGCCCATTGCGCCGACGCTTATCAGCGCATAGACGAGCGCGGCGCCGCAGCGGTCGACCATGATGGCTGCGGGCACGCGGGGCGCCTCGTCGAGCAGGAGCTGTAGGTCGCCGGTACGCATGTCGGGCGCCCAGTCGATCACGATCATGTCGGGTTCGGAGCGTTTCAAGGCGGAACGGGCTTGTCTCCAATCCTTCGCCTCGGTGAATTGCGCCTGGCGCGCAACACGGCGCAGCAATGTTTTAAGGCCCGCCCGGCGCTCGGCGTCGGAACCAATAATGTTGATTATCATGCTTTACCTCGTGTCAATACACCCGTTGCCCCTCGGCTCCGGGACTCGACGCCGGCGTGCATATCGGCGTCAGTGGCTATATTGACAAATTTAGGCTGATTCGGCCCCCTAGCCGAATGGCATAGGCATAAATACACAAAAAACCCCGCGCGAGGGCGGGGTCATCGTGGGTCGAAAACGGCGCTTTCGCCGAATTTCAGTGGAAATGAGGTTGCGCCGGTTCTGCGTCCTCGGGCATCTCGGCATGAACGATCTCGCCGAGCGGATCCGCGTAGAGCGGCACGCCGCAGTCGTCGCAGAACTCCGGCTCGAAGCGTCCCGCGTGACGCCGCACATCCGAGACGCCTGTTTTTTTGAGCAACTCGACGATTTCCTCGACCGGGCCATCGGCGCCTTCGAGATCGGCCGCGTCGTCGTCCATCCCCGACTCTCCGTTTTCGCGTCCGTAGAGCGGCCACACGACCCCGTAGATCACGTCGTTGCTGCCGCGCCGCGTGAAGCCGATGCGGTATTCGTCGATGCGCCGTTCGCCGAAGCCTGCGATAACCGCGCGTAAATCCTGAGGCGCGGTGCCGAGCGTGTCGAACAGATATCGGACTGCGGTGCGCACGGTGTGGGGACGGACCTGCTCGTCGGCGTCGCGGCAGGCCGAGTAGTAGGCATCGGGAAGCAGGCACTCGAATTCGCAGCCAGGCAAGATGGCGGCGAAGCTCGGCCCGCCCTGAGCGGCCCACTGCTCGAGGCATTGACCGCGCTCGACGCGGCTGCCGTTTTCGTCTTCCTGCCAGCGGAAGAACGCCGCGCCGGCCGGCACGACGACCAGAGCCAGCAGGAATCGCGGGTCGGCGAGAATCGGCGAGGTTTCGGGAAGATCGGACAGGTTCAGGCGCGCGGCGGTGCCGCTCAACACCGTTTGCAACAACTGTTGCGCGAGGCGTGCGGTATCCACGTGGTGTCGCGGCAACTGGTCGATGCTATAGAGATAGGGCGCGACGGCGACGCGCGCGTCCGCTGCGAGAACATGCGCCTGCATTTGCGTGCGCAGGGCATCGACGGCGTCGCCCTTGAGCGCCCCCGACGGGATCGCGTAGCGCGTCCACGCGAGCACCGGCGCGGAAATGAGCAATGCTTCGTGGGGCGCGCCCTCGATGTCGATTTTGAATGACTCGCTGTGCGTCTCGGCCATATCGGCGAGCGCTCCATAGGCGTCTGGATGGTTCTGCTGCAAATGGTCGAGCGCGGCGTCGAGCGTCGTCTGATTGCCGTTACGCACGAGTTTGGCGATGAGGGTGTCAAGGCGGGCTTCCCAGAACCTGTCCTCGACGCGGCTTCCGGACGCGAAGAGCGCGAGGGAGAGGCTGACGAGCTTGTCGGCATCCGGGGGAATACGTTTTGCGATTCGCGAGCGCATATAAGTACGAAAGTTAATTGGTGCGGTGAACCTTTGATTGTAGTCGCTCGGACGACGCTTTTATCGTGCGCCGTTCAGGTCTGTCGATCTAGGCAGGCGAGGGCGCTCAGAGGGGCAGAAATGGGCAGAAATATTTTTTCGCGTCTCACTTGCGGAGGAGGCATTCGCTCACTAAAATTCCGTTCCTTCGCGATTCGATGAACGCGAAGGAAGCGGGAGTAGGCGGTATCGGTGGTGTGCTCGGTGTGGGTTGTAGAAGGTTCTGAGCGCGGCTGGCAAGAAGAGAAAACGCTTCGAATCTTGTTGACACGAACCGAAACGTTGTTCATAATCTCGTTTCTCTGCTGCTGATGCAGCGACGCAAGACGGAAGTTGAAGTAGTGAATGTCTTGCGATGTGCTCTTTAAAAACTAACAGCCGATAAGTGTGGGCGCTTGATAGCGAGTGCGGTTTCAGTCTTTTTAGGCTGGAGCGACAAGCAAAAGTATCAAGAGTCTCACACGAAGTATCAGAGGAAGGTTTTTCATCTTTGGATGAACAATCATCGTCAGAACGTTGAGTGAGCGACCGGTTTCTAACGGAACCGAAAAACAGTAACAGGTTTGAACTGAAGAGTTTGATCCTGGCTCAGATTGAACGCTGGCGGCATGCCTTA